>JAGAPB010000038.1 GCA_017847995.1 Oscillospiraceae bacterium | reverse complement strand
AGCGGCTTCACCTCCAAGCTGGCCGGCACCGAACGCGGTATCACCGAGCCCACCCCCACTTTCTCGGCCTGCTTCGGCCAGGCCTTCCTGGAACTGCACCCCACCAAGTACGGTGAAGAACTGGTGAAGAAGATGGAAGCCTCGGGTGCCAAGGCCTACCTGGTAAACACCGGCTGGAACGGCACCGGCAAGCGCATCACCATCAAGGACACCCGCGGCATCATCGATGCCATCCTCAACGGCGATATTCTGAAGGCCCCCACCAAGAAGATCCCCTACTTTGACCTGGAAGTTCCCACCGAACTGCCCGGCGTAGACACCGGCATCCTGGATCCCCGCGACACCTATGCCGACGCCGGAGAATGGGAAGCCAAGGCCAAGGACCTGGCCGGCCGCTTTGTCAAGAACTTTGTTAAGTACACCGGCAACGACGCAGGCAAGGCCCTGGTTGCCGCAGGCCCCAAGGTCGACTAATTATAACCTTATAACAGCAATAAGAAACGCCTCGGCTTTGTCCGGGGCGTTTTTGCATCAAAAAAAGAGCGTATCGGCTGACACGCTCTTTTTTTTATTGGGTTTATTCGTCGTCTTCGTTGACGATGATCTCGCCGTCCTCATCTTCCTCTTCGGCATCTTCATCGATGCCCAGGTCGGGCTCGCTTTCATAATAGAGGCCCAGATCGTCGATGTCGTCATCGCCGCTGCAATAGGTGCAGGTCCCGGGAATATTGGAGGTGCTGTACCAGCCGGTATCGGTCACTTCACAGTCCTCGCTGGCCAGCAGGCCGGTGATGCCGCAGTAGGTCTTGCTTACTACCTTGCTGCTGTATTCAAAGTCCGCGCCGGGCAGGTCCTCGTGCAGACCGGCCATAACGTTCTTCCAGATGATGGGTGGGGGATAGCTCCAGTAGCCGATGGTCTGGGCCTGGTCGTAGCCCAGCCAGCAAACGCCCACATAGTAGGGGGTAACGCCGATGAACCACTGGTCAACGTCCTTGTCGGTGGTACCGGTTTTGCCCGCAATGGGAATATCCTGGCGGAACTTGGAGGCGGTACCGGTGCCGTACTGGGCGGTGGTTACACGCTGCAGCAGGCGGTTCATGATGGTGGCAGTTTCATAGGATACCACACGCTCGGGGGTGATCTCCTTTTCCAGCACGATGTTGCCCTGGGCGTCCAGCACGTGGGTGTAGGAGTAGGGCTCGGTGTAGGTGCCGCCATTGCCGATATACTGGTAGGCGCCGGCCATTTCCAGCAGGGTGACGCCGTCGGTCAAAGCACCGATGGACATGCCGGCCATGGTTTTGTCGGTCAGCACGCGGCTGCCGTTTACAACACGCTCATCCACCAGACTTTCCATATGCAGTTGGTTGAACATGAAGTTGAACACCAGCTCGGGGCTGAGCATCTGCACCAACTGGGCGGGAACGGTGTTGGTGGAGCGGCGAATGGCCTCGTCCACCGTCAGGGGATAGTCCAGATAGTTGCCATAGTGGTCAACAGGCCAGTCATAGCGGGTGCTTTCTTCGCTCTTTTTCATAATAGGCTTGTCGTTAAAAACCGAGGACCAGTGGATCAGCTCGTTTTCAAAGGCAACAGGGTAGGATGCGATGGGCTTGATGGTAGAACCGGGCTGGCGCTTGGCCATGGTGGCACGGTTGAAGTCGCGGTCCAGGGTCTTTTCGCCCTTCTGGCCAACCATGGCAAGGATCTTGCCGTTCAGGTCGGTGATGATAAAGGCCGACTGGGGATAATCCTCGTTTTTGATGGCGGGGAAGGTTTCCTCGTCCTCATATTTGGCCTGCAGATAGTCCTGCATTTCTTCGTCGATGGTGGTGTAGATGCGGTAGCCGCCCTTGAAAAGCTGCTCCTGCGCGTAGGAATAGGTGTAGTTCTTTTCCTCCATCAGGTCGGCGATGACCTCTTCGATGACATGGTCCACAAACCAACTGTAACGGTTGTTCATCTTGGTGGCGGCCACCTCGCGGGTGGAAAAGACCAGCTCGTTGTTGATGGCCTCGTCGCGCTCGGCTTCGGTGATCATGCCCAGTTCGCACATGTTGTCGATGATCCAGTCGCGGCGCACCTTGTTGTTTTCAGGGTTGCGGAAGGGGTCGTAGTAGACCGGGTATTTGGTAATGGCGATCAGTGCCGCCGATTCGGCAATGCTCAGGTCCTTAACATCCTTGTCGAAGTAAAGGTTGGCAGCGGCCTGCACGCCGTTGGTGTTGTTGCCAAGGCCCAGCGTGTTCAAATAGGCCTCGATGATCTGGGCCTTGCTGGCGTGTTTTTCCAGGTTCAGCGCCCGGAAAATTTCGCGCACCTTTCGGTCAACACGAACAGCGTCGTCGCCGGTGGTGTTTTTGATCAGCTGCTGGGTGATGGTGGAACCGCCCTGGTTGCTGCTGTAAATGGGAATGAACATATTGACGGCAGCACCAATGGTTCTTTTCCAGTCAACGCCGTGGTGGGTCAAAAAGCGTTCATCTTCGCCGGCAATGGTGGCGTTGATCAGGCTTTCGGGCATTTCGGAATAGTCCACCCAGATGCGGTTTTCGGCGCCATAGATGCGCTGCATTTCATAGTATTCTTCGGTTTCGCTGTCTTGGGCGTAAAGCACCGTGGTATAGTTCAGCTCGATGTTGTCCAGGGTGATGTCGGTGGTGTTGTCCATATACTCCATAATATAGACGGTAAGAACACAGACGACGATACACCCGGCAATAACACAAAGCATAAACAGTGCTGCGATGAGCGAACCGATGCGTCCCCATACGCGGCGTGCGGCGGGGTTGCCCTCCGGACGCGGGGTCTGGTCGGAATGCTTTGCAGATTGCTTCACAGGTTTGTTCGCCTCCTTTGGAAAAAGGTATGGAATTCCGGTTTTCTTCTGCTTTACAAAAGTGCCGGAAAATAACGGTTTTATTGCAGAGTTTTTTGTTCTGCCGCTGCAGAAACTTCCGCAGTATTCATATCATTATACCATATTATATCGGCTATGTGTGAAGAATTTTTGACGGAATTGATTTTCTCTTGTTTTGACAAAAACGGGAAGGGATCCCCTTGATTTTACAGGAAAAATACTAGAAGAAATTTATCCAAAACCGGAGATTTTTTGCAACAAAAACGGAGGTTTTTCCCACTGTTAAAATATGACTGCCAAGTGACGGCATTTCTGTTGACAAAGCATATGGCCTATGCTATCTTGTAAGTGTACTACTTGGAATAATACGGATAGACTTTTTCCCGAAAGAGGAGTGGCCGTGGAACCCATTATTAAAATCAAAGGCCTGCGCAAGGTCTACCGCCTGGGTGGAGAAAAGGTGGTGGCCCTGGGCCGCATCAATCTTGACATCCAACCCGAAACCATCTGCTGCATTTTGGGCACCTCGGGTTCGGGCAAATCCACCCTGCTCAACCAGCTTGCCGGGTTGGAAAAGCCCACCGGCGGCGACGTTTTTGTGTTGGGCAAAAATATTTCAAAAATGGACGAAAAGCAGCTTGCGGTCTTCCGCCAGAAGCACCTGGGCTTTGTGTTCCAGTCCTATAACCTGCTGCAGGGCATGAGCGCCGAGGACAATGTGGCCCTGCCCCTTACCTTCCGGGGCGTGCCCAAAACCATGCGCCGAAAGATGGCCCGCAAAATGCTGGAGCAGGTGGGGCTGAAGGAGCGCGCCAAGCACCGCCCCAACCAGATGTCGGGCGGCCAGCAGCAGCGTGTGGGCATTGCCCGTGCCTTTGTGTGCAAGCCCAAGGTGGTGTTTGCCGACGAACCCACCGGCAACCTGGACAGCAAAACCACCATTGAGGTAATGGAGCTGATGGTGGAGATGGCCCGCAAAAACCATCAGACCATCGTCCTTGTCACCCACGACACCGAGCTTGCCGCCTATGCCGACCGCATCATCACCTTGGTGGACGGCAACATTGTGGACGACAGGCCCAACACCCCCTGCTATGTTCCCGAATTTGTTTGTGAAAAGACCGATGGCCAGGCCGAGGCCCCGCCTGTGGACGAAGTGATAGATGACCCGGAACAGACCATTCCCGGCGAAAGCGCCGCTGAAGAAGGAGCAACGATATGAAAGCAAAAAGAATTATGTGTCTGCTGCTTGCCATTTTGATGGTGATGGGCACCGTCACCTGGCTGATCACCCTGATTGCCTCGGCCGATACAGTTACCGACAATAATACGACCAATAACAGTACGACGAATAGTACGGCGACTGAAAGTGTTTCTAAGGCCGATACCACGATAGACTATACCTTGGAAAAGGTTTATATTGGCCGTACCAATGCTAAAAATGATGCTTTCTGCTATGAAAAGGGCAGCAGCACCAAAACTGCCTACCAAATTCGCAGCGGATATTATGCCGACTTTGATCTGATCGTTGCATTGGGGTTTGAAACCGAGGAAAAGGCAACTCAGTTTGCCCAAAGCAACGATGAAAGTGTAATGAAAATCGCAATCGACTCGGGCAGCTTTACGGTCGATGAAGGTGCGGAATCCACTTTTGAAGTAACCAAAGTTAAATCTGTCGAAAAAAATGTAGAAATCAGCATTGACATTAATAGAGTTCGGTATGGCGGCGAAGGGGATACTTTAGGCTTTACTCTTTACAGCAATACATACACTTCCGCCCATTCCATTGACATCAGCCAGTGTGTCCCCTACAAAGCTCCGGTCTCCAGCGGCAGTGATGACGATGACGACGATGAGCCCGACATCCCCTCGGCCACCCCTTATGTTATCGTCAGCAGCTATAACTATGGCGGCGGCAACGTTACCGCAGGCCAGGAGTTCACCCTCAACCTGACCATCAAGAACACCAGCAAGCTGAGTGTTGGCAACATGACCGTTACCGTTTCCACCCCCGAAGCCTTTACCCTGGTCAACTCCTCCAACACCGTTTACATCGAGTCGCTGGGCGCAGGCAAGACCCTTACCCACAGTGTAAGAATGATGGCCCGTGCCTCGGCCAACCCCGAACCCGCCGTTGTTGGGGTCAACTTTGACTACCAGTATGTGGCCGACGGCAACCGCAACAATGTGGAACGTGCCGAACAGATCGCCATTCCCGTCAGCCAGCCCGACCGCTTCCAGGTGGAGGATCTGATCCTGCCCGACCAGTTGTGGGTCGGCGAAGAATACGACCTGGAAGTTAAATATGCCAACAAGGGCCGCAGCGCTGTTTACAACCTTTCGGCCGCTTTGCAGGGCGAGGGCCTTGCCGAAGCCAACCAGAGCGAAATGGTGGGCAATGTGGAGTCGGGCAAATCCGGCACCATCGACTTCTTCCTGATGACCGACATGCCCGGCACCCTCAGCGGCAATGTGGTGGTCACCTATGAAGATGTGAACATGAACGAAAAGACCATCACCCTGCCCTATTCCATCGAGGTAATGGGCATGGATGAACCTGTTTTTGAAGACCCCATGGCAGGCATCGTTTATAACGAAGACGGCAGCTACTACGGCCCCGACGGCATCCTCTATGGTCCCGACGGCATGCCCATGGAAGAAAACGCCTCCGGCGGCTGGCAGACCTACGCCATCATTGGCGGCTGTGTACTGGCTGCTGTTATCGCCGCGGTCGTTATATCCAAAAAGCGCAAGGCAGCCCGCCTGCTGGCAGAACTGGAAGAGGATAACAATGAAGATATCTGATGTCATTTCCATGTGCATTGCCAACCTTACCCGCCGCAAGGTACGCACCCTGCTTACCGTGATCGGCGTTGTGGTTGGCACCTGCGCCATCATGGTAATGGTTTCGCTGGGCCTGGGCATGCAGGCCAGCCAGGACGCCATGCTGGAGCAGATGGGCGACCTGACCGTCATTCAGGTATACAATTATAATAATACCTCCGAAGAGATCATCCTGGACGACGAGGCCGTTGCGGCCATGTCGGCCCTGGAGGGCGTGGATGTTGCTACCCCCTTCTGGCAGCCCTGGGAAATCAATGTGGAGATCGTTTCGGGCAACAATGACCGCTACCGGATGGAGTCCCCTACCGTGGTGGGCGTTTATCCCGAGGCCATGGAGAAGTTTGGCTATCAGCTCAATGAAGGCCGCTTTGCCACCGAAACCGACAAGGAGTACACCGTGGTGCTGGGCCAGAATGCCGCCTATAACTTCCGCGACACCAAGCGCAAGCGCGACAACTGGGTTTGGGCCGAGCCCGACCCCATCACCGGCGAAATTCCCGACCCCTTTGTGGATATCTGGAAGGACGACATGGTGCTGCGCACCATCCAGCAGGAAGAGGACAGCAAGGTGGTCAGCCACGAGATCCGTGTGGTGGGCACCATCCAGCAGGACTGGAGCAAGGGCTGGGAAACCGACAGCGGCATCTTTATGGACATCAATGACCTGAAGGTGCTGGTGGAGGAATACAACGACGCCAACGACATCCGCACCTCTGAAAACAAGGGCTACACCGACGTGCGCGTGCGGGTAAAGGATATGGAGCTTGTGGCCGGTGTGGAAGAGCAGATCCAGGCCATGGGGTTTGAAACCTATTCCATGGAAAGCATGCGGAAACCCATGCAGGAGCAGGCCCGCCAGCAGCAGCTGATTCTGGGCGGCCTGGGTTTTATCTCCCTGTTTGTTGCCGCCATCGGCATCACCAACACCATGATCATGTCCATTTATGAGCGAACCCGCGAAATCGGCGTGATGAAGGTGCTGGGCTGCAAGCTGGGCAACATCCGCGCCATCTTTTTGATGGAGGCCGGCCTCATCGGCTTTCTGGGCGGTGTTCTGGGCGTACTCATTAGCTGCGGCATCTCCTGGGTACTCAACTACATCAGCGCCGGCGGCATGGCCGGTGGGCTGATGGGTATTTTGGGCGGCGGCTACTATTACGGCGGCAGCGAGATCGGCATTTCGGTCATTCCGCCCTGGCTTATTGCGGTCTCCCTGGTGTTTTCCACCCTGGTGGGGCTGGTTTCGGGCTTTGGGCCGGCCAACCGCGCCGTAAAAATATCGGCCCTGGAGGCCATCAAGCACGAATAAGTTTTTTGCAGCACAGCGGAGGCAGGATCTGTCTCCGCTTGTGCAGTTGAGAGACTGCTTTTCTCTTGCTTTTTTAGACCCGAAAGGGAAGCCTTCATGGGCTTCACAAAGAACCGGGACAAACAGTCATTTTAAAAAGTGGCTTTCTCCGTTTTTGATCCAACGATTTTTCAAGCCCGGCAAAGAAAGAGGATATTATCCACTTGAGGGCACTGGTTTTGGAGGTTGATTATGGGAAATAAATTGCGCATAGAAACTTCTTCCATGTCGCTGCACATTTTGGCGATGGTGTTTATGCTGTGCGATCATCTTTGGGGCACGATTGTTCCGGGAAATGACTGGCTGACCTGTATTGGACGTATTTCTTTTCCTATTTTCGCATTTTTAATTGTAGAAGGATATTTCCACACCCGAAATTTGAAAAAGTACGCCGGCAGGCTGCTGCTGTTTGCGCTTCTTTCCGAGATACCCTTTAATCTTGCCATGGGCAGCAGTTTGTTCTACCCCATCCATCAAAATGTATTGTGGAGCTTTTTGATTTCGCTCGGCCTGATTCATTGGAATGAAAGGCCAAGGCAACACAAAAACTTTGGCGGCGGATAGTCACTGGATTTTTAACCGTTCTGTTGGGATATCTAATAGGCCTGGTGACCATGGTGGATTTCTACCATGCGGGTATTTTGACCGTTCTGGTGTTTTATTTCTTTCGGCAGAGAAAATGGTGGTGTTACGCAGGCCAACTGTTCTGCTTGTGGTACATCAATATGGAGATGCTGGGCGGTTATGGCTATGAGCTCCAGCTTTTTGGAGAACCCTTTTTCCTTGTTCGGCAGGGATTTGCTCTTTTGGCTTTGATTCCAATTTGGCTATATCGAGGCAGACAAGGATACCACAGCAAGCTGCTTCAATACGCATATTATGCGTTCTATCCTCTTCATTTACTTCTTTTAGGATTAATAAAAATTCTGTAACTGTTGCAGCGTGCCGGAATTGCGGCGAATGGTTTGCTGGATAAGCCGAAGCCGGTTCCAAGAGCTGCAGAGATCATATTTACCCGGTATGGCTTTTTGTGTTATTTTGCGGTATACTGTAAGCAAATAAGGTAACGTACAGGCTGTGCCGCATTTGGAACAAGAAAATTTTGTGCCGGAAAATAACCGGCCCGGTGCAAGAATCCTTGCAAAAAGCGGCACATATGGAGTGAACCGCTGAAAAGGTGGTGTGAAATGAACGTCGACGTGGGCGCTGTACGCCGTGCCAAAGAAGGGAATATAGAAAGCTTTGAGATGGTGTACGCTCAGGTTGCGCCCGATCTTTACAAGGTGGCGCTGTACACCCTGGGGAACACCCATGATGCCGAAGATGCCGTCAGCGAAACATTTCTCGAAGCCTTCAAGGGAATCAAGAACCTGCGGGACGAAACCAAATTCGCCTCCTGGATCATGAAGATCCTTTCCATCCGCTGCAAGCGGAAGATCGGCCAGTACATCAAAGACAAAAACAGCATTGATATTGATGAGATCATGGGACTTACCTCTACGGAAGGGGACCCCACCCAGCGAGCCGAGGTTTTGACCGCGCTGAATGAACTGAAGCAGGAAGAACGCCTGATCGTCGTTCTTTCGGTGCTGCAGGGTTACACCATCCGCGAGATCGCAGCCATTCTGGGCTGCCCCCAGGGAACGGTCAGTTCCAAGTTCCACCGCACCCTTAAAAAACTGAAAGAGAAGCTTTCTTAAAAAACATCACTCGTATTTTGAGACAGGAAGGGGGGATCGAGGTATGTTTTCCAGGAAAGATATGCTGCCGGAAGAGGATATCCGGCAGATCGAAGAGCGCCTGCAGGTGCTGAACACTGACCTCGGTCTGCCCAAGTCCCTTTCGGCCGAAGAACTGCACAAGCGCCTTACTGCCGAAGACTGCCGCAATTTCCGCGAGGCGGGGCATCCCGACTTTATGTATTGGCAGCGCTACGCCGGCATGGTGGCAACCTTTATCATCGTGCTGATGGGCCTGGTGGCCTTCACCACCGGTATGATACCTCTGGACAATTTTGTTGCCAGTTCCACGGCAGCCGACCTACCCGCAGCCGCCGAGGCTGCCCCCAGGGCCGAGATCGGCGCCATGGATATGGACGAAATTCCGGCACCGGAACCCGAGGCGATGATCGAAGAAGCCGTGGAAGAGGCCATGGAGACCGAATCGGTCAGCGACAGCGGCGCAGAAACAGCCTACCGCAGCCGTTTGTATGCCGCCGGGGTTGAGGACATCACAGCGGCTTTGGGCCAGATGGAGGGCGTAAACGATGTGCTTTTGTTGTCTGAAGCCCCTGCCGCCAGCGGCAGCAATACCAAGATGAAGTCTTCCTCGGTGAAGGCTCCCGATGCCACCTGGCAGAAGGAATTCACCGATGTTCCGGGCGAAAGCGCCGATATCCTCAAATCGGATGGCACCTATTTTTACTACTACAGCGCCCCCGCCCAGGCAGGGCAGGAGGGCTTGGTGAATATCATTGAGGCCAAAACCCTGACCAATGTGGCCACCATCAGCGCAGGGGTCAACGACGGCACCGAGCTGTTTATCCGGGATGGCCGCCTTGTGGTGGTCAGCCAAAACCGCCAGAACACCGCCGAGGTGCTTTACGACGCGTCGGTACTGGTCAACAGCCGGGGCGAATCGGTGGAATCGGCCCGGTTGAAAGAAGCCGCCCAGCGGCGCGGCACAGGCTATGGCATCACCACCGTTTCGGTTTATGACCTGACCAATATTTCGGCGCCCACCCTGGTGCGCAGCTTTATGCAGGACGGCAGCTACCAATACAGCCGCCTGGTGGGGGGAAGGGTATTCCTCTTTACCGAAAAGGCGGTGGACCGCCGGCTTGCGCTGGAGGAAGAGGGCCTGCTTTGCGACACCCTGCCGGTGGTGCGGGATAGCCTTTCGGGCGGTTCGGCCGTTGTGGATGCACAAAACATTGCCATCGCCCCCGAAAGCACCGCCCAGAACTACATCACCGTCAGTATGTTTGATGTGGCCCAGGATAACGAGGTCATCACCAACAGCGTGCTGGGCGCCAGCCACACCTACCTTTCGGATGGAGCCATTTACTTCTGCTATGATGTGGACGGCAGCTCGGTGGGCATTATGCGCATGGCGGTAGGTCTTAGCATGAATGTTCTGAGCCAGACTGTGGTAAAGGGCAGCATGGAAGAACCCTTTGCCATCAACCGTTATGAAGACACCCTGCGTGTGGGTACCGTTACCCGCGAAGGCGGCAAAACCTACAGCAATGTTTACACCCTGGATAACTCCTTCCATCCCGTTGGTTCGGTGGAAGGCATCGGCTCGGGCGAGCAGGTGGAAAGCATCCGCTTTGTAAACGATGTGGTGTATATCACCACCGACCGGGAAACCCGTCCCGTTTACGCCCTCAACCTCGCCGACCCGCACGATCCGGTCATCCTTGGTCAGTTGGAGACCGAACCCCTGCCTGCAAATTTCCGCATGATCGAAGGCAGCCTGCTCATCGGTGTCAAGGAAGAGGAGGGAAGCCCCCTGCGGCTGATCGCAGATGATGTTTCCTCCGGCTGGATAGAGGATAAATATGAGGATGACCTGCCCGGCGCCGGGGGAAGCTCGGCTGCTGCCACAGATTTCCGTGCCCTGCTTTACAACAGCGAAAACCAATTGGCCGGGTTCCCGGTCATCTGCCGCCAGCCCAACGGCAGCCTGCAAAATTGGGGCTATGCCGTTTATACAGTAAACGAGGAAGGTCTGGCCCGCAAGGGCATTGTTTCCCACGCCGATGTTCTCAACGAAAGCATTGACCAACAGCGCCGCAGCGTGCTGCGCGGCCGTGTTGTGGGGGATCGGCTTTACACCTTCTCGGGCAGCGTGGTAAAGGCCCACAATGTCGAAACCCTGCGGGAAGAAGATACCCTGCGCCTTGTCTAAATCCAAATAAAAGTAACGCCCCCAGAAAGCTTCTGCGGGGCGTTTTTTTTTCTATATCACAATCAGGATTCAAAAAAAGAACCCCTGACACGGGTCAGGGGTTCTTTGATGCAGGGTCTTACTTGGCGGCAAGCTTCTTGGCAGAAACACTGTGCAGAACCTTCAGGGAGATCAGCAGCAGGGCAACTGCAACCACCAGAGTGATGATAACGTTGCGGGTGAAGCCGGCAACCAGGAAGCCGACAAAGCTGCAGCAGGCCACGGTCAGAGCATAGGGGATCTGAGAGGAAACGTGGTCGATGTGGTTGCAGCCGGCACCGGTGGAAGCCAGGATGGTGGTGTCGGAACTGGGGGAGCAGTGGTCGCCGAATACCGAACCGGCCAGGGTGGCAGACAGGGAGATGATGGTCAGGTCCTGTGCGCCAATGGCTTCGCAGATGGCGATGATGATGGGGATCAGGATACCGAAGGTGCCCCAGGAGGTGCCCATCGAGAAGGACAGGAAGGCGGCGACAACAAAGATGGCGGCGGGGATGAGTTCGGGCATGATGTTGCTGTTGGCAACCATGTCGGAAACATAAACACCGGTGCCGATCATGTCGCGGCAGATGGTGGACATGGACCAGGCCAGGGTCAGAATGATAAAGGCGGGAACCATGCTGTGTACGCCCTTGCTTACACCATCCATGAACTGATGGAAGGTGACCAGGCGGCGGGAGATAAACAGAACAAAGGTGAAGATGATGGTTACCAAAGCACCATAGGCCAGAGCAACGGTGGCGGAAGTGTCGCCGAATGCCTGGAACATGGTAACGCCTTCGGCGCCGTAGCCGCCAACATACAGCATGGCAGCAATGCAGGCAACGATCAGGAACAGAATGGGTACTACCAGGTCAGCAACCTTGCCCTTGCTAATAACTTCGTTTTCAGAGGCTTCCTTCAGGGAGTCCATGGCAGCTTCTTCGTTGCTGAACAGGTCGCCCTTCTTGGCGTTTTCTTCAAACTTAGCCATGGGGCCGAATTCCAGGTTGGTGATGGACAGCACAATGATCATCAGGATGGTCAGTACTGCGTACAGGTTGTAGGGAATGGCCTGCATAAAGGCGGTCATGCCGTTCATGCCGGTGTCTGCCATGTAGCTGACAACCGAGCCGGCCCAGGAAGAAATGGGGGCGATGATGCAGACGGGAGCGGCAGTGGCGTCGATGATGTAGGCCAGCTTTGCGCGGGAAATATTGAACTTGTCGGTAACGGGCTTCATAACTGCGCCAACGGTCAGGCAGTTGAAGTAGTCATCGATAAAGATCAGTACGCCCAAGGCCGAGGTGGCCAGCTGTGCGCCGGTGCGGCCCTTGATCTTGCTGGCAGCCCAGTCGCCATAGGCCTTGGAGCCGCCGGCCATGCCGATTACGGCTACCAGGGCGCCCAGAATAGCCAGGAAGAGGATCAGGTGGGTGTCGAAGCGGTTGGTCAGGGCAAAGAAGGTGCCGTCAAGCACGGTGCCAAGGCCGCCGCCTACGCTGGCAGCATAGATGATCGAACCGGAAAGAACGCCGATTACCAGGGAGGAGATAACTTCCTTGGTGATCAGAGCCAGACCGATAGCGATAACGGGGGGCAGAATGGAAAGAAATCCAGTGTTAATCAGTTCCATCGTTCAAACTCCTTTACAGTATTTTACTGTTTAACGCATTAAACTATAACATACAAATGAGAATTTATCAACAGATTTTGACGATATTTGCCCTAAAAAGCCCCTTTTCGTTCATTATTATATATATTAACAAATCCCGGACGAATATTTATGCAGGAATATGCTCTGTCTCCTGCAGTTTGGAAAGACTTTGGACACAACTGTGCAAAGGTTGGCCATCCTTTCAAAGAGGGCGAAAACGGGCGAAAACAGGGGCTTTGTCCCGCTGTTGCTCCAAAACGGTCCAAATTTCGTCTTTTTATCAAAAAACCGCTTTTTTTGGCTTGCAATCCCCCAAAGCTATGGCTATAATTTAATGGTAAAATTGCCATGCAGTGGATATGGCAGATCATTCAAACCCTATGGAGGTGACGTCGTCGTGAGCTGCGACCCTGGAAGTACCAGTAGACACATCGATATTACGGACAGGGGCGTACCTGCGGCGTTTTGATCTTGCGTTCGCCCCTTCCACCAAGGAGGCGGATGTATCATGATCCATTTTTACAAATCGGTGGATAACCGTATCCAGGAAATTCCGGAGTTGGAGGAAGGCTGCTGGGTATCGGCTGTTTCGCCCGATGAAGATGAAATTTTCTTTTTGATCGACCAGCTGGGTCTGGACCAGGGCTTCGTTCGTGCCGCCCTGGACGAAGAAGAATCTTCCCGTATTGAAGAAGAGGACGGCCAGGTGCTGGTCATTGTGGACGTTCCCGTTGTGGTTTCGGCCAAAGAGCGCAAGGACGAATCTTCGGCCCACTACACCACCATGTCCATGGGCATCATTTTGGCCGAAAAGTGGGTGGTCACCATCAGCCCCACCCCCCAGCCTGTCATCAACGAGATCAGCGACGGCCTGGTCAAAAATGTAGCCCCCCATCTCAAAACGCGTTTTCTGCTGCTCATCCTGCTGCGCATTGCTTCCCGGTTCCTGCTCTATCTGAAGCAGATCGATAAGCTGTCCACCCAGGCCGAACAGCAGCTGCACCGCAACATGAGCAACCAGGCCCTTTACAAGCTGCTGGGGCTGGAAAAATCTCTGGTTTACTTCTCCACTTCCCTCAAGTCGGACGAAATGACCCTGGAAAAGATCATGCGCGGGCGCATCATCAAGCTTTATGATGAAGACGAGGATATTCTGGAAGACGTACTGATCGAGGTCAAGCAGGCCATAGAGATGTGCAACATCTACTCCAACATTCTTTCCAGTACCATGGATGCCTTTTCGTCCATCATTTCCAACAACCTGAATATCGTTATGAAGGTGCTGACCGCCCTCACCATCGTCATGACCATCCCCAATATCATCACCGGCTTCTATGGCATGAATGTTGCCGGTCTGCCTATGCCGGTCGCCTGGTTCCCCACCGCCCTCATTTTTGTGGGCATTGCCGTGGCAGCCATCGTTCTTGCCAAAAAGGGTATGTTCCGCTAAAAAAACAAACGGACTGTTCCTCCGGGAACGGTCCGTTTCATTTTGCATTGAATTTTGCGCTGCAAACTGCTATATTTATAATAGAATGGACCCACAGGGAGTCCGGGTTCAAATACGCAGGCAGGAGGTTATGACATGGAAAAGAAAAGGATCATCACCATCGGGCGCCAGTATGGCAGCGGCGGCTATGATGTGGGCGAGCTGCTGGCAAAGCGCCTGGGTATCGAGTTCTATGACAAGGAACTGCTGTCCCGCGCCGCCAAAGACAGCGGCATCAACACCGAGCTGTTTGCCCGGGCCGATGAACAGCCCACCAACAGTTTCCTCTATTCAATGTCTTTGGGCACCAGCGGGCTGCACACCGGCTTTATGGCTACTCCCGATTATCTGACCAACGACAAGCTGTTTGCCCTGCAGTCCGAAACCATCCGTTCCATTGCAAAGGAGCACTCCTGTGTCATCATCGGCCGCTGCGCCGACTACATCCTGCGGGAAAATCCCGATCTTGTTTCGGTCGTTATCCACAGCGACATCGAGCGCCGTGTGGCCCGCATCCGCGAACGCACCGGCATGTCGGCCGACCAGGCCCGCCAGGCGGTCAAAAAGACCGACCGCCGCCGCGCGGGTTACTACAACTACTTCACCGACCACAACTGGGGCGGCGTGGACAACTACGACCTGGCCATCGATTCGGGCCGTGTTGGGGTGGAAGGCGCCGTGGAAATGATCCTGCGTTATCTGGAACTGACCAAATGAGATCAACTGCATATTAAAAAGACCCGGACGATGTCCGGGCCTTTTTTGCTTTAGGGGTTATTTTTTGAACTGTTTTACCACAAATTTGCCGATCTCCATGATGGGGATGGGGGCGACGGCCAGGATGGCGACCCACAGCAGATGGGTGGCGTTCAGGGCGGCAAGCTCGAACACGCTGGCCAGGAAGGGCACAAAATAAATGATGCACTGCAGGCCGATGCCGGCAACCAGAGCCAGCAGCAGATATTTGTTGTTGGCAACGCCCACACGGAAGAGGGAGTGGCGGCTCTTCATGTTGAAGGCATGGAACAACTGG
Source organism: Oscillospiraceae bacterium (assembly GCA_017847995.1). GTDB lineage: Bacteria > Bacillota > Clostridia > Oscillospirales > Ruminococcaceae > Heteroruminococcus. The sequence goes on along the minus strand of JAGAPB010000038.1, from coordinate 10,676 downwards.
CTGAAGGCCAGCACCATAAAAGCCATGGTGTGGGCGATCTCGGGGCTGGTGACAGGCAGCCAGAACAAGCCCAGGCAGTAGGCGGTAAGGGCCAGCCCGGCGATCATGACGCCCATGGACAGAATGTGCAGAATGGTGTTTCTGGTGAAGAAGCCCTCGTTGGCGGGCATGGGGGGCTGCTCCATAATGTCGGGCTCGCTGGGCTCCATACCCAGGGCCAGGGCGGGCAGGGTGTCGGTGACCAGGTTTACCCACAAGATCTGGGTGGGCAGCAGGGGGGTGCCGATGCCGGTCAGCATGGCAATAAATACGGTCATCACTTCGCCCAGGTTGCTGGAAAGCAGGAAGCTGATGCACTTTTTGATGTTTTGATAGATGCCACGGCCCTCTTCCACAGCGGCGGGGATGGTGGCGAAGTTGTCATCGGTGAGGATCATGTCGGCGGCACCCTTGGAAACCTCGGTGCCGGTGATGCCCATGGCGCAGCCGATGTCGGCGGCCTTCAGGGCAGGGGCGTCGTTTACGCCGTCGCCGGTCATGGCCACCACCTGGCCGCGGCTCTTCCATGCCTTGACGATGCGGATCTTGTGCTCGGGGGATACACGGGCGTATACACGCAGCTTTTCGATGCGCTGGGCCAGTTCCTCGTCGCTCATGGCGTCCAGTTCGCTGCCCGAAATGGCCTGCTGGTCCTTTTCATACAGGATGCCCAACTGCTTGGCGATGGCTACGGCGGTGTCCTTGTGGTCGCCGGTGATCATCACAGGGGTGATGCCGGCCTTTTTGCTGACAGCCACGGCGGCCTTGGCTTCCTCGCGGGGCGGGTCGATCATGCCGATCAGGCCCACAAAGGTCAGACCGCTTTCCAAAGCCTGGGTGGTGTATTCGGCGGGCTCGCCGGGCAGCTCCTTGGTGGCAACGGCCAGCACGCGCAGGGCCTGGTCGGCCATGGCCTTGTTGGCACCCATAATGTCCTCGCGGTCGGGGTCGGTGCAGATATTCAGCACCTGGTCGGGGGCACCCTTGGTCACCGAGAACCAGCGGTCGCCGTCCCGGTGGACGGTGGTCATCAGCTTGCGGTCGGAATCAAAGGGGATCTCGCCCATGCGGGGGAATCTGGCGTCAAGGCTGGCCTTGGTCTTATCAAACACCAGCAGGGCGGCGGCAAGGGCGGTTTCGGTGGGGTCGCCGATGTGCTGCAGGCTGCCGTCTTCCTTGGTTTCCACCTGGCCGTCACTGCACAGGGCGGCGGTGCCCAGCACCTTCAGGGCGGCTTCGCTGTTTTCGGCCTTGCAGGGGAACAACAGCCCACCGTGGTAAAGGTCCACCACCGTCATCTGGTTCATGGTCAGGGTGCCGGTTTTGTCGCTGCATACCACCGAGGCACTGCCCAAGGTTTCAACTGCGGGCAGCTTGCGGATGATGGCGTTCTTTTTGACCAGGCGCTGTACCCCCATTGCCAGTACGATGGTGACGATGGCGGGCAGACCCTCGGGAATGGCGGCGACTGCCAGGGTAACGGCGGTCATAAAGATCTCGGCAAAGGGATCGCCCTCCAGCATGCCGATGACAAAGATGATAACGCAGATGACGATAGCCAGAATGCCCAGGAAGGTGCCGATCTGGGCCAGACGCTTCTGCAGGGGAGTCTGTTCTTCCTTTTCGCCCGCCAGGGCGCCGGCGATGCGGCCGCATTCGCTGTCCATGCCGGTGGCGGTTACCACGGCGGTGGCGCGGCCATAGGTGACCACCGTGCTGGAATAAAGCATATTGCGGCGGTCGCCCAGGGGCAGGTCGGGCTGGTCGATGGGGCCTTCCTGCTTTTCCACGGGAACACTTTCGCCGGTAAGGGCCGATTCTTCGGCCTTCAGGCTGCCGCAGTCGATGATGCGTGCGTCCGCGGGAACCAGGTCGCCGGCTTCCACAAAGATGATGTCACCGACCACCACCTGTTCCGAGGGGATGATGTCACGCTTGCCGTCGCGCAGCACCTTGGCGGTGGGGGCCGACATCTTTTTCAGCGCCTCCAGCGATTTTTCGGCCTTGCTTTCCTGGGCAACGCCCAGGATGGCGTTGAGCAGCACCACGATCAAAATGACGATGCTGTCCACCAGGTCCTTGCTTACCACATAGGAAACCACAGCGGCGATCAGCAGAATGATGATCATAAAATCCTTGAACTGATTGAAGAACCGGGCGGCCAGGGTGATCTTTTTGGCCTGCGCCAAAGCGTTGGGACCGTTCTTTTCCAAACGCTGGGCAGCTTCCCGGCTGCTCAGGCCCTGCTGCGGGTCGGTGCCCAGGGTAGAAAAGAGCTGTTGATCGTCCAAACGGTACATTCTTGCTACACTCCATTTCAAAATAAAAATTCTTCCGGGGTGGAAGAGATACCTTTATTATATATAATTGGAATAGGATTCTCAATTCATTCGCAAAATTTTACAGTTTTTCAAAAAACAGGCAATAGTGTCGAAACGGATTATTCAAAAACAAGACAGCGAAATCCCTTCCGTCCGAATGGGAAAAGGAAGAAACAGGGGCGGCGCTGTTTTTTTGTGGGGAAGTATGGTACACTGTATCCTGTGATTTTTGTTCTGGAAGGAGCCGAACTATGAAAAAGGAACTGGTAAAAGGTCTGCCCTATCGGATGACCCCCTACGCCATTTTTGATTTGGATGGCACCCTCATCGATTCCATGCCTTATTGGGAGAAGATCGACATCGATCTGCTGACCGCCCGCGGTGTTCAGTTTGACCCCGTTGCCACCACCGAGGCCACCAAGGCAATGAGCATCCCCGAGGCCATCCGCTACTGGCAGGAACATTTTGGGGTGCGGGAGTCGGTGGAGGAGCTGTCTGCCGAGGTCGGCCGCCGCATCTGCAAGGCCTACGCCGAGGATGTACCCATCAAACCCCACGTATATGAATACCTGGACCATCTGAAGGAGCAGGGGGTGCGGATGTGCATTGCCACCTCTTCGCAGCTGGAGCAGGTGGAGGTCGTCATGCGCCGCCTGGACCTGTGGGACCGGTTTGAATTTGTGCTGACAGCCCCCCAGGTGGGCCGCGGCAAGGATTTCCCCGATATTTACCTGGAGGCCGCCCGGCGCATGGGTGCCAAGCCGGAAGAGTGCACCGTCTTTGAGGATACCCTGGCTGCGGTGCAGACCGCCGCCAAGGCCGGATTCCATACCGTGGCCGTGGCCGATGTGTGCGGCGCTGCCGCCGCCGAGCAGATCAGTGCTGCCGCCCAATGCTATGTGCTGGATATGGGCCAGTTGATGGAACGCATATCTGATCGTCCACTTTGATAAAAATAAAAGAGAAAAAGAAACCGGTTTTTGAAAAAACGGGCTAAAACCTTATTTAATCGATAAATAAATACCTTTTCCTTAAAAATGAGTTTTTTTGGGAAAGATTGATTTTGATAAAGTTTTTGCCTTATATGATGTGAAAAAGAACAAAAAACGAAAGAATATTGAATGATTTGCCCCGATTTGTTCGAAAAATGAATGAAAAAGGGCGGGAACGATTTTTCCCGCATGAAATTATCAAATGAAAACATAAGTACATTTTTGGACAAAATAGCTAAACAACACCCTCTCAAAAATGCTATTTTGTTGAAATGAGGCAGGAATCATTGACATCGAAAAGTCAAAACAATATAATTGAATCTAAGAAACCTAGGCCTTAATAGGTTATATTAAAGGAGTGTATTTATTATGGCTATCAAAAAGATTCTGCTGTCCTGCGGCACTGGCGTAGTTACTTCTACTCTGGCCAACACCCGTTTGTCCAAGATGCTGGACGAACGCGGCTACAAGGGTCTGTACACCACCACTCAGTACAAGATCGCTGAACTGGCTTCCAAGGACGGTATGTTCGACGTTATCGTTCACACCACCACCGTTCCCAGCTTCCTGACTACTCCCCGTGTAAATGCTCTGCCTCTGGTAACCGGCATTGGCATGGAAAAGGTTGCTGACGAAGTTATCGCCATCCTGTGGCCCAACGGTCCCGAAGCATAAGTAACTGCACGGAACCACATTTATTCATTTAGGAAGTTTTGATACCATTCTTTGCTGGAAACGTCTCTTCTTTTAGGGGGGGAATTGGCTTTTCCTGCCTATAATGGTGTTATTAACTTTACACATTTTGTGTGAGATAAGAGTAATTCTTAATTGAGGAGGCAAATTATGGCAATTCTTAACGCAATTGTTGCATTTTTTGACTTTATTTCTGCATTCGGCGCTACCGTTATGATGCCCGTTATCCTGCTGGTTCTGGGCCTCATCCTGGGCGCTCCCTTTGGCAAGGCTCTGCGTGCCGGCCTGACTGTAGGCGTTGGCTTCGTAGGTCTGAACCTGGTTACCGGCCTGATGGGCTCCAACCTGGCTCCTGCTGTACAGCAGATGGTTGACCGTTTCGGCCTGACTCTGGATACCATCGACGTAGGCTGGGTAGCTTCTGCTGCTATCGCTTTCGCTTCCGAAGTTGGTACCTTCATCATCCCCATCGGTATCATTGTTAACGTTGTAATGCTGCTGACCAAGACCACCCAGACTCTGGACGTTGACATCTGGGACTACTGGCACTTTGCATTCACCGGCGCTCTGGTACAGGCTTGCACCGGCTCTCTGGTAATGGGCATCATCGTAGCCGCTCTGAACATGGTTATGATTATGTGCATCGCTGACTGGACTGCTCCTGGCCTCGAAAAGTACAACGGTCTGCCCGGCATCTCTCTGCCCCACGGCTTTACCGCTGCTTTCGTTCCCTTCGCTTTCCTGTTCACTGCCATCATCGACCGCATCCCTGGCCTGAACAAGGTTCAGCTGGATATGGAATCCATTCAGCGCAAGATGGGTATCTTCGGTGAACCCATCCTGATCGGTACCGTATTTGGTATCATCATTGGTATCCTGGCTGGCTACGACATCTTTGGTGTTGCTGGTCTGGGCATCAACCTGGGCGCTTGCTTGGTTCTGATCCCCAAGATGGCTGCTCTGCTGATGGAAGGCCTGATCCCCGTTTCCGACGCTGCTCAGGAATTCATCTCCAAGCGTTCCGGCAAGGGCGGCGGCAAGATCTACATCGGTCTGGACTCCGCTGTTGGTATCGGTCATCCCATTTGTATGACTGCTGGCCTGATTCTGGTTCCCGTATCCGTATTCCTGGCTTGCATTCTGCCTGGCAACCGTGTACTGCCCTTCGCTGACCTGTCTGTTATCCCCTGGATGTTCGTTCTGTTCATCCCCGCTGCCCGTGGTGACTTCATGCGTGCTCTGGTGTCCGGCTTCCTGACCCTGATCGTAATGTTCTACTGCGGCACCAACCTGATCCCCGAAATGACCGCTGCTGCTCAGGCTGCCGACCCCGGCTCCTACGCTCAGATGGCTTCCGTTTCCTCTATCTGCGACGGCTGCAACCCCTTCACTTGGGCTATGGTTCGTCTGTCCGGTATTGGTTGGGTAGGTATCATCATCATGGCTGCTATCGCTGTTGCTATGGCTGTTATCAACTTCCGCAACATCAAGAAGCGCAACGCTGCTGAAGCTGCTGCCTAAGTTATAACTTCACCTACATAATCGAGGAGAGGCACTTGTGTCTGAATAGACACGATCCCCCCTAAAAAGTACCCCGCCCGGCTTTGGTCGGGCGGGGTTTCTACTTTTACTTGTTTTTCCGGGAATGTAAGAATGAAAGGAATTTAAAACGTATGCAAAGAACCTATATCTTTGACCCCGACAGATTTAAATGGAAAATCACCATTAAAAGTTATCTGGTTTTGATTTTGGGAATATACTGTCTGATTAGATGGATTCTTTCTCCCGGATTGAATCTTTGGATTTTTGGTGTAATTGCTGCCGCTTATGGTGCAATCAACAGTTTTGTTTTGAAGTGTGAACCCGGTAAAATCATCGTTGATGATGAAAGCATCACCTTTGACGCCCGCGGGGAACGCAAGTTTATGATCAGTGACATTACCACCTTCAACATCCGCGAAAATGCCAACGCACAGCATTTTCTGCGCATTACCACCAAGGATGGCAAGTCGCAGCGTTACTGGATCAACTACTACTATTTCTCTGACAAAGAAGATTTGATCAATGAACTGTACCACATCGAAATGCTGGTCCATCCCGACGGACTGAAGTTCCGCGGCGGCGACCGCAAGAAGCAGTTCATGTACCGCCCCGGTCAGGAGCCCGAAGGCTGGTTCCTGGAGGTTGACGAGGACGACGAAGATTGACCTTTGAAAAAAAGACAAATAAGTCTTAATGATAAAAATTATATAGAGGAGCTGAAATACAATGAGTGACAAAATCAAATTCTCGGAACGCGTACGCGAAGACCTGATCCTTCTGAATGTGGAAGGCGAAACCCGCGAAGACATCTTCAAGCAGGTTGCAGAACTGTTTGTGGAAAAGGGCATTGCCAAGGACACCTATTACCAGGGTCTGCTGGACCGCGAAGCTGAATTCCCCACCGGTCTGCCCATCGGCGACTACAACATCGCCATCCCTCACACCTATCCCGAACACTACAACGATATCGGCATCTGCATCTGCGTTCCCAAGAACCCCATCAAGTTCTACGACATGGGCGACAAGGACCACGAACTGGATGTCCACGTAGTTGTAGCTCTGGCTCTGAAGAAGATGGACGACAGCATCAAGATGCTGCCCAGCCTGATGTCCTTCTTTGCCGATGAAGACAACATCAAGGCAATGATGGCCTGCAAGGAACCCTCCGAAATCATGGAAATGATCGCCGGCCACTAAACCGCATCAAAAAACCCCTTCCGCTGTGCGGAAGGGGTTTTTATTTGCTTTTTTTTACAGCCCCAGAAGCTGCTTCTTTTTGGCGTCAAACTCCTCCTGGGTAATGATGCCTTCGGTCATCAGCCCATGCAGGCGGCGCAGTTCCTCGGTATAATCGCAGGAAGAGGGCTGGGGGGCCGGTTTGGTGCAGTTGTCGGGCTGGACCTCGGTCAGTTTTTCCATGATGCGCTGGCCCATATCGGCCAGCTTTTTATACAGCACGGTGTTGCTCTTGGTGGGGGTGATGACCAGAGGGATGAATTCCTCGCCCTCTTCCAGCACCAGGCGCACCTTCATGGAGCGCACGGGACGCACACCGTCGGGGTTGAGAAAATCGAGGGAATAGGCACGGGCCAGGCCCTTGGCGCGGCTGTTGTCCTCCACCAGCTCATAGCCCTTCAGAACATCATAGGAAAAGACCCTGTTGCCCCGGGCAAGCATAAACCGGCGGCTGTTGTCGTCAAAGCTGATATAGTTTTCAAAGTTTTTGGTGGGCTTGAAATTATCTGCCATCCTGCATCACTCCTCTGGCTAAAAGTATAATATAGCAGGCCTGTTTCTGTCAAATTGCGGAAGTTGTCTGTCATCCCTTCAAATTTGCCCCCAAAGGGGCTTTTTGTTTTTACAGGTAACTCTTGCAAAAAAAATGCGCTTCGCTTTAGATGCGTTTTTTGGCCGCAAGAGCGGCAAAATACAGGTCGGCCAAAGGACCGGTGGAGAAAAATAGGCCGGTAAGAGCAAAAAAATGGTTGACAGGAAAAACAAGCTGTGGTAATGTAAGGGTGTACTAGGCGAAATAGAACAGTTAGTACATAAGTAGTACACAGAAGGGGGGATGGCGATGATCAAACTTGATTTACAAAGCAAAACTCCGCTTTATCTGCAAATGGAACAGCAGATCATTGATTTGATCCTGATGGGTGTGTTGAAGGAGAATGAGCAACTGCCCTCGGTGCGCAATTTGGCGCGCGACCTGGGCATCAATCCCAACACCATTCAAAAGGCTTATCAGGATATGGAAAGCCGGGGCATCATCTATTCGGTGGTGGGCCGCGGCAACTTTGTGGCATCGCCTTCTGCGGCCGAAAGCCTGAAGCGGCGGGAAAGCATGGCAGCCTTGGAAAAGCTGCTGCAGGACGCCCGCCACGCCGGTTTTTCTGCCCAGGAATTACACCAGGCAGTTGACGCTGCCTTTCAACCACGGAAGGAGGATGACCTGCTATGATCCATGCCGAACACCTTACCAAAGCATTTGATGGCTTTGTGGCACTGGATAACCTGGACACCACCATCGCCGAGGGCTCCATTTACGGCCTGGTTGGTTCCAACGGTTCGGGTAAGTCTACTCTGCTGCGTCTTATTTCGGGTGTCTATTACCCCAACGGCGGCTGGGTACGCATTGATGACCAGGATGTTTACGAAAATCCTGAACTGAAAAACCGAATCTTCTTTTTGTCCGACGACCTGTATTTTCTCAGCAAAGCTACTGTAGACGAAATGGCCGATTTTTACAGCCGTGTCTACACCAACTTCAGTTGGGAAAAATACGCCGAATACAAGCGGCTGTTTCCCATTGATACCAAAAAGCGCATCAATACCTTTTCCAAGGGGATGAAGCGCCAGGCAGCCATCATGCTGGCCCTTAGCTGCTGCCCCGACTACCTGCTGCTGGATGAAGCCTTTGACGGCCTTGACCCGGTCATCCGCCTGCTGGTAAAAAAGCTGATCATGGGCGAAATTGCCGACCGCCGCATGACGGTGGTGGTAACCAGCCACAACCTGCGCGAACTGGAGGACCTGTGCGACCATGTTGGCCTGCTGCACAAGGGCCGCATCCTCTTCGAACGGGAGCTGGACGACCTGAAGCTGGGCCTGTGCAAGGTGCAGGCGGTACTTCCCCAGGATGTTGACTGGGACCAGGCCGGCCTGAACGTGATGCAGTGCAAGCGCCAGGGCAGTGTGGTAAACCTGCTGGTGCGCGGCCCTGCCGAAGAATCGCTGGAAATTGTACGCGGAGCAGGGGCCTCCTTTGCCGAGGCGGTGCCCCTGACCCTGGAGGAAGTGTTCATTGGAGAAATGGAGGGTGTGGGTTATGATTATGACAACCTTATCTTCTGAGGGACGCCTCCGGGCTTTGTGCGGCGGCATGATCAAGCGCAACCGCAGCAATATGCTCTATTTTGGCGTACTTCTCTTTGTGCTCTATCCCTTGCAGTATGTCCTGCATATTTTTGATGATAACTTTAACATCCGGCTGCTCAACTATGCCAACGGCACCGGCAGCCTGAACCTGCTGGGCGTGGCCAACGCCCACCACACCGATGCCACAGCCATTTTGTTGTGTATCGCAGTGTTTGTGATGACTTTGGTCATGGGGCTGGGCCAGTTCAGCTACCTCCACTCCAAAAAGGCAGTGGACGTTTATCACGAGCTGCCGGTCAACCGTTCCACCCTGGCACTGGCCAATGTGCTGGCCGGTTTCACCACCGTAATGGTGCCCCTTACCGCCAACTATCTGGTGGTGCTGGTGATGGGCCTGCTCAAGCGGGCGCTAACCCCTCAGTTTCCCCTCATTGTGGGTGGCCTGCTGATCGACCTGGTCTGCTGGGCGGTGGTGGTGTTTGCTGTGCTGTGCATCATCGCCTTTGTGGCGGTGCAGGTGGGCAGTATCTTCGATAACTTCCTGTTCAGCTGCGAGCTGCTGGTGGTTTGCCCCGCCGTCATCTTCCTGACCCTGAACCTCTTCCAGCAGTTGCTGCGCGGGTTCAGTTACAGCAACAACGACTACCGCTGGCTGCTGTACACCTCGCCCATCACCCTGATGGCCGAACACTATTCTTCGGGCTATGATGTGATGTTTGCCGACCAGCGCTACCTCCGCGGCCTGCTGATGATCGGCATCTGGCTGGTGGTATCCATCGGTCTGTTGTGGCTGACCATGCGCCTTTACCGCAAGCGCCCCAGCGAAATTGCCGAAAGCAGCACCTCCCGCTGCGCCCTGGCACAGGTGGGCGTGCTGGCCGGAACCTATCTGGGCGGCACCGTCTGCGGCCTGCTGTTCAGCGGTGTTACCAGCCGGATGGACGAACGCTGGAGCTTCACCATGTGGACGGTCATCTTCTCGGTCCTCATCTATGTGCTGGCTGAAGTCATTTTGCTGCGTGGCTTCAAGGGGCTCAAGAAGGCCCTGCTGCCCGGCGCCATTACGGTAGGCGCCATCGCCGCCTTCTGCATCGTGCTTTCCACCGGCGGCTTTGGGTACGAGACCCGTGTTCCTGCCCCTGCTGATGTAGCCAGCGTAAGCGTTAACTACCGTGGACGCTACAGCGACACCGGCCTGCTGCTGGCCGAAAGCAAGACACCCTTTGAAGACAGCAGCATGCCCGGCGTTACCCTTTACCGCTATAACCGCAAGGACGACGTGGATATGGATACCCCCGAAGGCATTGCCGCCGTGCAGCGCCTGCACACGGTGGCCAGCGACCGCAGCCTGGACTACACCGTAAACGGCAACCGCCGCTGGATCTCCAGCCTGACCATCACCTACACCCTGCAAAATGGCAAGCAGTTGATCCGCCACTACGACTATAACGAGCTTTCGGCCGTTGAGTCGGAGCTGATCGCCCTGGAAAACACCGAGGAATTCAAGCGCGAGACCCACCCCGTCTTCCTGATGGATGCCAAGAGCTACAGCTCCTTTATCATCAACGACGCTCTGGGCCTCTATATGGCTGAGATCACCAGCCAGGCCGACATGCAGCGCATTATGGATGCCCTGGAGGCCGATATGCTGGCCGAAGACCTGACCGAACTGGAACACAACACCGAGCTGGCCCCCTGCAATATCACCTTT
>JAGAPB010000037.1 GCA_017847995.1 Oscillospiraceae bacterium | reverse complement strand
GGGGCTTTTTTTGATTTTTGGTGACCAGGGCGCCCTGGTGATTTTTGGGCTTTTCCCGCAGGAAGATCACCGCCAGCACACCCACCGCCGCCAGGATGATGGCCACCAGGGTGTAGGCCCTGCGGTAGCCGTAGGCGCCGCTGTAGATGATGGGGGTGACGATCTGGGCCGCCACAGCGCCGCCCAGGCCGTTGGCCGCCAGCACCACGCCCAGCACCGTGCCCGTATTGCCCGTGAACCACCGCTTGACCAAAATACTGGCCATGGCCGTGGTGGTGAAGGCCAGGCCGATGCCCAGCAGGCTGCCGCCCAGATAAAATACAAAAATATTGGTGGCGTAGGCATAGATGCACACCGAGGCGATCAGGCTGGCAAAGCCAAAGCCCACCAGCTTGCGGACGCCGAATTTGGCGACCAACGCGCCGAAGAACAGATTCACCAGGGCCGAAATGCCGAAGCGGAAGGTATCATTGAGGGAAAAGAGGCTGCGCTCGATGCCCAGGGTTTCGGTGATGGCGCCTAAGTACAGGCCCTTATTGCTGCTGCAGAAGCCCAGGCAGGTAAACAGCATCAAAAAGCTGATGGCCATGATGATCCACTTATACTCCAGCTTTTTTTCCGGGGTGTGGGCCAGCTGCACCTGCCTTTCATAGGTGCTGTGGCGCCGGGAACGGGCATAAGCCCGGCTTTGCTGCTTTCGTTTTTGCTTGCTGCTCATGTGTTACGCCTCCATCGCTGAAATGCCAAACTCCGCCGGCTGGAACCGGGGGCAAACATTTTCGGAAGAAATGATCACCGATGCCGCCAGGGCCGAGCCAATGTCGATGGCCTGGGGCAGGTCCTTGCCGTAGGTCAGGCCGATGGCCACGCCGGCGCAGAAGGCATCGCCGGCACCGGTGGTGTCCTTGACCTGGACCTTCCGGGCGGCGCAGGTGCCCTTATTGCCGTTTAGATCCGCATACACAGCCCCCTGGCTGCCCATGGTCACCACCATGGAAGGGATCTGGGCCTTTTGCAGACGGTCGGCCAGGATGTCCCGCATGGCTTCGGGGGTGGCGTCGCTGTAATCGTCCATAAACAGCTGGCCCGCCTCCTGCTGATTGCAGATAAAGCAGGTGTAGCGCCGCAGAAGATCCCGCCGCTTGGCCGCAATGGACATATTGGAAACCAGGCCAAAGACCTTTTTGCCGTGCTTTTCGCAAAGATCCAGCACCGTCTTTACGATATCCTTATCGATATCCACCTCGATGACCGCCGAATCGGCCGCCGCAAAGATCTCATCGCCCTTTTCTTCCAAAAGCTTTAACAGCGGCAGCATATTGGGCCGCTTGGAAATGGAGCCGGCCACATCGCCCCGGTTGTCAAATACCGCCAGCCAGGTGCCCATGCCATCGGGGATCCGCTGGATGTAGTCCACATTCACCTTGTGGTTGATGAGCTTCTGCAGCACATCGGCACCCAGGGGCGTGTCGTCCACGATGCTCACAAAGGTGGGCCGCAGCTCCACATTGGCAATGTCCTCCACCAGATTGCGGGCCACGCCGCCGTGGATATACTCGATCCTGCCCACATTGCGCCCCGTGGGCAGATAGGTATCCTGCGGAAAGCCCTTGATGTCCACAAAGGTCGCGCCGATCACCACAATACCCATTTTCCTGCCTCCCATTTTTTGTTCTTCTTTTTAGTATAGCACATTTTGCCAAAATCGCAAGTCAAATGCCCGCTTAATTCAAAATTCAAAATGCAAAATTCAAAATGAACCGGATCGGAACGCTGCTGGCGTAGGGGAGGGTCACTGACCCTCCCTTTGGCTAATAAACCGCGCCTTGCGGCGAAGGGAGGGTCGGTGACCCTCCCCTACAAGGATTTTGCGGTCGTGGACCTGTTTAAAACCGTGGGCATATTGGCAAATTCGGCTGCGATTGAAAGCTGTCCGAAGCCGAACCAAAAACCTTCTCCCGGGGAGAAGGTGGCACGGCGCAAGCCGTGACGGATGAGGAATGCGGGCAGATTTACTTCGTCTTGGCATATGTAAAATCCTGCTGCTGTCTCCCGAGTTCCTCATCCGTCAGCTTCGCTGACACCTTCCCCCCGGGGGAAGGTATTTTGTGCGGCAGCGGGCACATAAACATTGTGGGCGAAT
>JAGAPB010000036.1 GCA_017847995.1 Oscillospiraceae bacterium | reverse complement strand
GTCAGCTCCACCGTAAGGTCGGGGTATTCATGCACCAACTGCATAAACACCTCGCCGGCGCGCACATCGGCGTCCAGTTCCTCGCGGCATTCCCGGGCAAGGGCCTCTTCCTTGGTCTCCCCCGGCTCCACCTTTCCGCCAACGAACTCCCACAGCAGGCCGCGGGCCTTGTGGGCCGGGCGCTGGCAAATCAAAAAACGGTCCTGCCGCCAAATCAGGGCGGCAACCACCTGGGTGGGCATGCTTATTCCCCCTTGCTGTTCAGGTATTCCAAAATCTCGGCGGCGTTGGTGTCGGGCTTGACCTTGGGCATCACCTTTTCCACGGTGCCGTCGGGGGAAATGACAAAGGTGGAACGCACCACGCCCATGCTCACCTTGCCGTAGTTCTTCTTTTCCTGCCAAACGCCAAAGGCCTGGATGGCCTGCAGCTCGGGGTCGGCCAGCAGGATAAAAGGCAGCTCGTATTTGTCGGCAAATTTGCGGTGGCTGGCCACCGAATCCTTGCTGATGCCGATGACCACGGCGTCAATTTCTTGGAAGCCCTGATAGGCCGCCGCAAAGGCGCAGGCCTGGCGGGTGCAGCCGGGGGTGTTGTCGCGGGGATAAAAATAGACCACCACCCGCTTTCCGGCAAAATCGGAAAGGCTGACGGCGTTTCCATCGGCGTCGTTCAGGGTAAAGTTCGGGGCCTTTGCTCCAACTTCCAGCATATCAAACATCCTCCTTGAGGTACAAAATATTGCAGAACAGGCGGCAGCTATGCCGCAGGGTGTATTGGCGGTATTCTTCCCGGCCGATGTAGTCTACCCGCCCCCAACTGGAAACCTGCATCCACTCCTCGTCCATGGCGGTAACATTGACAAAGTGGGCCTTGGCACGGGTGGCACGGCAGTAATGCCCGGCGGCGGTGCGGGTGTAAAGGTTCAGCTTATTCTGCCGCCAGGGCAGGGGAAAATTCTGCCCGATGGCCAGCACCACAGGCAGGTCTTTTTCCAGCAGTTCGGCGATGGAGCCGAACAAGCCCTCCCACTTTACCCCCCAGCGGGCCCGCAGGGGCAGGCCAAAGCGGCGGAAATAGCGGTTCATGCCCCAGGCGATGGCCCAGCCGCTGGTTCCAAAGGGATAGACGATGGGCAGCCAGCGGCGGCGGATGTGGCCGATGCGGGCCTCGTACTCGGCGGCGGTGATGGGGTCATCGGGGGTATCGGTGGCCAAAAAGGGGGTGGCGCAGCCGGGGCGGTGGCGGTGGAGGTAGATCATCAAATCGAGGGAGCAGACCAGGCCGCAGCCGCAGTGGCGCAGGCTCTTTTTGCTCATGTTGGTCTGGCAGCCGCCATAGCAGGGCGCACCCTGCCCCTGTACGGCGGGGTAGGCGTGGGCAAGCTGGGGCACGATGATTCCTCCTTTCGTCACGGTATATTCTTATTATAGAGCCAAAGGCCCGTTTGGGCAATGTTTTAAAGCCGCCCTTGTGTTTGTAGGGGCGGGGTTTTACTCCGCCCGTTGGCCTGCCCGTAATTTGCGGGAGGAGCAGAGCCCCTCCCCTACAAATTAAATGTCCATTGGGATGTCAAAAGGCCCCTTTGTGTAAAGGGGCCTTTTGGCTCCCTCTGACGAGGGAGCTGTCGAGCATAGCGAGACTGAGGGAGAGAACCTGTACAAATTTGCGGCTTTCGTTATCTCTCCCCCACCGCCCTAACGGGCAGAGCCCCCTCGTCAGAGGGGGCCTATTTTTAGCGCCGCCAAAGGCAAAAAGAACCCCGCCGCATCAGAGAATACGGCGGGGCATACAGAGCAGTTTAAGCTAAATGTGTTTTAACTAAAGTAGTTAAGCCTTAGCTTACTTCTTCAGGGAAACAGCACCAGCAGCAACCAGAGAAACAACAGCCAGAGCAGCGGCTACGCCAACAACGTCGTTAGCGCCGGTGTCGGGGTTC
>JAGAPB010000035.1 GCA_017847995.1 Oscillospiraceae bacterium | reverse complement strand
GCTGCGGTTTGAGGCCCAGTTCCAGCACCTCAGCCCCGGCGGTGCCATCAGCTATGTGGAAGTACCCAACATGCAGCAGAACATCCCCGCCGTGCTGCAGGTGATGAAGTTCATCTACGACAACATCATCTATGCCGAGCTGAACACCAAGAGCGACTATTGCCAGGAATGCGGCTTTGACGGTGAAATTGAAATTGTGGAAGAGGACGGCAAACTGGTTTGGCGCTGCCCCAACTGCGGCAACACCGACCAGGATAAGATGAACGTTGCCCGCCGCACCTGCGGTTACATCGGCACCCAGTATTGGAACCAGGGCCGTACCCAGGAAATTAAGGAAAGAGTGCTGCATCTGTAATGAATTACGGCGAGATCAAAAACTGTGATATTGCCAACGGCGAAGGGGTGCGCGTCACCCTTTTCGTTTCGGGCTGCACCAACCGGTGCCAGGGCTGCTTTCAACCCCAGACCTGGGATTTTGAATACGGCCGGCCCTTTACCGCCCAAACCGAAGAGGAACTCCTGCGGCTGCTGGCCCCTGACTATATTAGCGGCCTGACCCTGCTGGGGGGCGAACCCTTTGAACCCCAAAACCAGCAGGCCCTGCTGCCCTTTGTGCGGCGGGTGCGGGAACAATACCCCAACAAGACCGTTTGGGCCTTCACCGGCTTTACGCTGGAGGAACTGCTGACCGAGGGCATTGCCAAGCGGTGCGCAGCCACCGACCAACTGCTTTCCCTCATCGATGTGCTGGTGGACGGCAGGTTTATTCTGGCACAGAAGAACATTTCCCTGCGTTTCCGCGGGTCGGAAAACCAGCGTCTGCTGGACCTGCCCGCCAGCCTGCAGGCCGGGCATCCGGTGCTGTGGGACAACTGACAACAAAAGAACCGCCTTCTGACCTTGGTCAGGGGGCGGTTTTGTTTTTGCAAAACGCTTTGTTCCCTTTCATGGGTTTGTATGCTATAATGATTTCCAAAGAATTTTGACATCGATTCAGGAGGTTTTGATAGAATGGAACAGTACAAGCAGGAATTCATTGATTTTATGATCGAAAGCGACGTTCTCAAGTTTGGCGAATTCACCCTGAAAAGCGGCAGAAAGTCCCCCTTCTTTATGAATGCAGGCGCCTATGTCACCGGCACCCAGCTGCGCAAGCTGGGTGAATATTACGCCAAGGCCATCCACGACAACTATGGTCTGGATTTTGACGTGCTGTTTGGGCCTGCCTACAAGGGCATCCCCCTCAGCGTAGCCACCACCATGGCCATCAACGAGCTGTACGGCAAGGACATCCGCTACTGTTCCAACCGCAAGGAAGTGAAGGACCACGGCGACACCGGCATCCTGCTGGGCAGCAAGCTGAAGGACGGCGACCGCGTTGTGATCATCGAAGACGTTACCACCTCCGGCAAATCCATTGAAGAAACCTTCCCCATCATCAAGGCTCAGGCCAATGTGGAGATCAAGGGGCTGATCGTTTCGCTGAACCGCTGCGAACGCGGCAAGGGCGACAAGAGCGCATTGCAGGAAATTCAGGAAGTATACGGCTTCCCCGCCAACGCCATTGTCAGCATGGAAGAGGTTGTGCAGTACCTGTACAACCAGCCCCGCAACGGCCGTGTGCTCATCGATGATGCCATGAAGGCCTCCATCGACGCCTATTACGAACAGTACGGCGTAAAGGCCTGAAGATAAAACCAAATTGGAAGCCCAAACAACCCGCGATATAAAAACGCCCCCATACCAATGGGGGCGTTTCTTTTGCCATTTTATAAAATCACTGTACCCTTGCCTTTTGGGGCTTGTCCTCGTGATAAATCACCTTTACCGAACTGCCCACGGGAGGAACAGGTTTGCCGGCTCCGATCCATTTTCTTTTTGTATAGCCGATCCCGTCCACGGTATACTTCACCTTGATCACATGGGGGAAAACGGCTCCGTCCAAACCATGCAGTCTTATCGGCTTGGTATTCACCTTCAGCCACCATTGTTTGGCAACCGAAACAACAGTACCCATCGTTTCCTGCACGCTAAGCATCTCCTTCCCTCTTTTTCTGTTCCTGCAATGTTTCCAGGGTTTGTTTGATGGCCAACACTGCTTCGGCCGGGTCGTCAATGTTTCGCACAGCGCTTTCCATGGGGCAGAAGCCGTCCCCCGCGCGGTTGCGGATGGCGGGCACAAGCCGGCCGTACTCGCACCCGATGTGGTGCTGCTCCAGCAGCCGCAGGGCGTGCTGGCTTATTACCCCGGCGTAGAGCTGTTGGACCCCCATCAGCAGATAGAGAAAGGCGGCGGCGCGGCCCACCACCTTGTCGGCGGCGCAATAGCCCTGCCAGTCGGGGCTTTGCTCCAGCCAGTCCAGCAGGGGCCTGACCCCACGCTGTGTGCTGCTGTGGGTTTCTTCCTCCTTGCAGAGCACGCAGGTGCAGCTTCCGGTTTGCAGCAGATCTTTGGCTTTTTGCAGGTCAGCCTTCATGGGGTATCCGCCTTTCGGTCCATTTGATCAGCAGGGGCAGCAGCGCCCACTGCAGCAGGATGCCTGCCCACCCGGCGGCAATGCTGGTCCAGATGACTGCCGGAGCGACCTTGCTTTGCAGCAGATAAAACCCGAGCAGGATGGCCACGGCGCGCACGGCCCGGCCCGCAAATTGGACCAAAACCACCTTGCCGAACATGGGCAGGGCGGAAGGTTTCAGCAGCCCGGCAGCCATGCCGTAAACGGTCAGTTCTATGACCATAAAGGGCAGCATTGCCGCCAAAGGCATGCCGGAAAGCAGATGGCTGACCATGGGGGCCAAAAGACCCGCAGCCGCACCGGCCCAGGGCCCGGCCACAAACCCGGCCAGCATCACCGGCAGATGCATGGGCAGCAGCAGCTCGCCCAAACCGGTGCCCAGCCCGGCAAACGCCCCCAGGGCATGCACCAGTTGGGGCAGGGCCACCGCCATCCCGGCGGCAGCCAGGGCCGCCAGGGTTTGTGCTTTTATGCTTAGACGGGGAACAACTCCCGCTCTTTTCATTTTTACCTGTTCCATGATTTTCCCTCCTTTGGGTCATTCTTCAAAGCGCCCGGCAATTTCCTTCAGGTTTTCGATGATGTTCAGATGCTGGGGGCAAACGCCCTCGCAGTTTCCGCAGCCGATGCAGTCGCTGGCCTTGCCGAAGGTCATGGTAAGCCGTTCGTAGTAGCCCACTTCCAGGGTCCACTTTTTTTTGACAGGCCGCTTCTGATAATCGTTGTAAAGGGTAAAATAGCGGGGAATGGGGATGTTCATGGGGCAGCCATCCAGGCAGTAACCGCAGCCGGTGCAGGGGATGGCAATATCGGCCTTGATCTTGTCCACCGCCTGTTCCACCAGGGCGATCTCTTCCTTGCCCAAAGGCTCAAAATCGGCCATATATCCGGTGTTGTCCATCAATTGCTGCATGTCGCTCATGCCGCTGAGCACCACCGCCACATTTTCCAGCCCGGCAGCAAAGCGGATGGCCCAGGAGGGCACGCTCCAGTCGGGGTGACGGGCCTGGAACAGTTCGGCCACCTCCTGGGGCACATTGGCCAGGGCGCCGCCCTTCACCGGCTCCATAACGATGACGGGGACCTTGTGTTTTGTGGCCACCTCGTAGCACAGGCGGGACTGAATGGCCGGGCTTTCCCAGTCCAGATAGTTGATCTGCAGCTGCACAAAGTCCATCTCGGGGTGTTCGGTCAGCACCTTGTCCAGCAGTTCGGCGTTGTCGTGGTAAGAAAAGCCGATGTTCTTCACCAGACCCTGCTGTTTCTTTTCCTGCAGCCAGGTGAAACAGTCCAGATCGGTATAGATCTTGTAGTGGTCCATGCCGATGTCGTGGAGCAGATAATAGTCAAAGTACTCCACACCGCACTTTTTCCGCTGTTCCTCAAAAATCCTGTCCCGGTCCTCCTTGCTTTGCAGATAACCCGCATGGAGCTTGGTGGCCAGGGTATAGCTTTCGCGGGGATGGCGTTCCACCAAAGCCTCTTTGGCGGCCTTTTCACTTTGGAAGGAATGGTACATCCAGGCGGTGTCAAAATAGGTGAAGCCCTGTTCCAAAAAGGCATCCACCATCTGCTTGGTCTGTTCCAGGTCGATGCTGCTGGGCTTGTTGGGGTCCAACAGGGGCAGGCGCATCATGCCAAAGCCCAGTTTTTTCTCACTGATCATCTCTTTTCCTCCCTGTGTGTGGTTGGCGTCAGAAGTATTTCCTGTTAAAATTTTACTATAATAACAGGGCAGGGTCAACCAAAAGAGTGGTTGGCGTTTCTTGCAAAGTTTGCTATACTGTGGGGTAGAAAACACCCCGAAAGGAGGGCGCAAAATGGAGATCGGCTGGGCTTTGCCCCAGGATAAAAAGGAGCTGAGTGAACTTTGGTTCACCTGCTTTGGCGACGACGAAGCGTTTCGCGGCTGGTTTTTTGCCAACCGCTTCTGGCCCGAATACTGCCTTGCTGCCCGCCAACAGGGGCAGATCATCGGCGCCGTGTACGGCCTGCCCACCCGCCTTTGGGTGCGTCAAACCGTGGTTCCCGCCGTCATCATTGGTGGGGTTTCCACCCACCCCGACCACCGGGGCAAGGGTGTGATGCGCCGCCTTTTCACCGATTTTATGGGGGAAATGCACCGCCGCAGGGTTCCCCTCACCTTTTTGCACCCGGTGCGGGAGGACCTCTATTTTTCGCTGGAGCACTACACCTGCAGCGACCGGGGCTTTTTGACCCTGCATGCCGACACACCCCGTCCCGCCCTGCCCAAGGGGGTCATTCCCCTGGAGTTTGGCCAGCGTATGGAGGAGCTGCTGGCCTGCTACCGGCAGTATATTGCCCCCTATTCCGGCCCGGTTTGGCGTGACGCCGCGGCCCAGCGGTTCAAGGCCGACGACTACCAGGCAGGCGGCGCAAAGCTGATCGCCGCAATCGATGAGCAAAACAACATCGAGGGTTATTGCTATTATTTTAGGGATGAAACATCGGTGATGGGGGAAGAATGTGTCGCCCTGAGTGACGACGCCTACCTGCGTTTGGCCCAGGCTTTGGCCCACACCGCCGAAGGGTTGGAACTGACCATAAAGCTGCCCACCGACCACCTGCCCCAATTGGAGGGAGGCATTGCCGAAGTGAAGCCCTGGGGCTGCATGGGAATTGCCCATCTGCCCGCCCTGCTGCAAACCCTGGGCGGAGGGAAGGGCTTTGCCCTGCAGATCACCGACCCCGTTGTGCCCGCCAACAGCGGCATTTTTGACCTGGAGGGCAACCTCACCGAAAAAGCTCCGCAGGTCAGCCTGACCGCCGGGCATCTGGCCCAGTGGCTGTGCGGCTACCGCAGTTTGGCCCAACTGGCCGCCGAGGGGCATGCCGTCCTCCACGATGCAGCCGCAGCCGCCCAACTGGATGAGCTGCTGCCGCCCCAGAACTGCCTGTGCAGCGAAGAATACTGAACACGCAAACAGCCCCGCCAATCGAAGGACTGGCGGGATTTTTTCATGCCTGCGGGGCCGAAAGGGCCAGAGTGGTGCCCGGATAATAGTGAAGCAAAATTTCGTCAAAGGTGGCCCCCTGGCGGGCCATGTAATCGGCGCCGTTTTGGCTCAGGCCCACCCCGTGGCCATAACCCTGCACCGTAAAGGTAAAGACCCCGTTTTGCTGTGCAACCGTGAAGTGGGAAGAGCGCAGCCCCAGCAAAAACCGCAGTTCCAGCCCGGTAAGGTTCTGTTCCCCCACCTGCACCAGGGTGACATAACCCGAGGGCGACCACTCCAACGGAACGATCCAACGGTCCATATTTTCAGGCAAGGTTGTTTCGCCCAGTTCCTCGGTCAGCTTTTGCCGCAGCTCCCGGGCGGTAAAGGTAACGGTGGTTTCATAGCCCGCCGCCAGTTTGTCCCCCTCGCTTTCCACAGCCTGCAAATAGGGCAGCTCCTCGCCTGCCCACACATAAGCGGCATCCTCGGTCATCCCCGCCGAAATGGCATGATAGGCCGCAGCCGCCGGCTGTCCCTGGTAAAGCAGGATGTACCTGCCCGCCTGGTCGGCGGCATCGCACACTTTGTTCCAATAAAAATCAAAATCCTCGCCGTAAAATTCCCGGGCCCGGGCTTCGGTCAGGCAGACCTTGAGGTTTTCGGGGTCGGCGGCAAAGTCGGCCCCCTGCAGGGCGGGGTCCGGGTCATCCCTCTGCTGCAAGGCCTGGCGCACGGCGTAGCTGTAGGCCGCCACGGCTTGGGCCTTCAGTGCCTCGGGGTGGAAAAGGGCCGGCATCTCGGCCGCCACCGCCCCCCGTACAAAATCTTCCGCCGCCATCTCCTCCACCTTTCCGGTGGATTCATTCAGAATAAAAAAGCTTTGGGGCGCCCGGGTGTAAATTCCGGTCTCCTGTGCCGGTTCGGGTTTTGCTTCCGGGGAAGATGCTTCCGGCTGCGGCAGGCTGGCGGGCTGCACCACGGCGGGCAGTGCCCGGGCGGGCTCCAGCAGCACCGTGGCGAGCACCAAAACCACCAGCACCACCACCCAGACGATCATTTCTTTTATTTTCGTCTTCCTTCGCCTCCTTTTTGCCTGTTCCTGTGGCAAATTATGAAAGTTCGGTTCTTAAATCCTGCATTTTTGGCTATTATAACCCCTATCTTTCCTTGACTTTGCACGATTGGTTTTGCTAAAATTGTAATAATCTTTGTTTCCGTAATTCAACAAAATGGGGAGGTAGATTGTATTGCAAAAAGAATACGTCACCCAGGAAATGGACAACTACATTCACATTTTATGCGATGAATACACCCAGCATAACCAAATCGATCCCAAGGTTTACGGCAAATACCCCGTAAAGCGCGGCCTGCGCAACTCGGACGGCACCGGTGTAATGGCCGGCGTCACCCAGATTTGTAATGTTCACGGTTATGTTCTGGATGAAGGCGAAAAGTTCCCCGTAGAGGGCCACCTGACCTTCCGCGGCATCGACATCAACGACCTGATCAACGGCTGCCAGGCCGACAACCGCTATGGTTACGAAGAAACCGCCTGGCTGCTGATGTTTGGCACTCTGCCCACCCCCGAGCAGCTGAAGAAGTTCAACGAGCTGCTGGCCCATTACCGGGAATTGCCCGAGGATTTTGCCGATGACATGATCATCAAGGCCCCCTCCCCCAACATTATGAACAAACTGGCCCGTTCCGTGCTGGCCCTTTATTCCTATGACGCCAACCCCGACGACACCTCGCTGAGCAATGTGCTGCGCCAGTGCATCGAGCTGATCGCCCGCACCCCCTCCATCATCACCGCGGCCTATCAGGTGCGCCGCCGCGCCTATGAACGCAAGAGCATGTACTTCCATTCCCCCAAGCCGGAATTTTCCACCGCGCAGAACATCCTGCGCACCCTGCGCAGCGACAAGACCTTTACCGAAGAAGAGGCCCATCTGCTGGACCTGTGCCTGATTTTGCACGCCGAACACGGCGGCGGTAACAACTCCACCTTCACCACCCGTGTTCTCACCTCCTCCGGTACCGACACCTATTCGGCCATTGCCGCTGCTGTTGGCTCGCTGAAGGGCCCCAAACACGGCGGCGCCAACCTGAAGGTGATGGAGATGCTGAACTTCATGAAGGAAGAGATCAGCGACCCCGAAAATGAAAATGAGGTAAGGGAATATCTGCAGAAGATCCTGGCCAAGGAAGCCGGCGACCGTTCCGGCCTCATCTACGGCATGGGCCACGCGGTTTACACCCTCAGCGACCCCCGTTCGGTCATTCTGAAGAAGAACATCACCCGCCTGGCTGCCGGCACCGAGCTGGAGGCCGATGTGCGGCTGCTTTCCACCGTGGAACGCATCACCCCCAACCTGATGGCCGAGGTGAAGGGCCTGGACCCCAACACCATCTGCTCCAACGTGGACCTCTATTCCGGACTGGTTTACCGGCTGCTGCGCATCCCCGCCGAGGTTTACACCCCCCTGTTTGCCACCGCCCGCATGGCCGGCTGGTGCGCCCACCGTCTGGAAGAACTGAAAACCGGCGGCAAGATCATGCGTCCCGCCTACAAGGCCATCAATTCCCGTTCCCGTTTGTATGTTCCCCTTTCCGACCGCTAAAAGCATTAACGCCCTGTTCTTCGGAACAGGGCGTTTTTGAAAGATTCACACTTTTTTCTTTGCTTTTTGGCGCAGGTTTGCTATAATGTATGCGTATGTTTATAAACGGGGAGTTGTCCCCTGTTCCAAGGAGGAATTTGTTTTGAATCATTCGCCTCTTAAAAAATCCTTTGTGCTGACCGGCCTGCTGACCATCGCCGCCGTTGTTTTGCGCACTGTGCTTCAGTTTACCGCCATCGACCACTCCACCGGCTTCTATCACTCCGGTGTTGTGGAGATCATCTTTAACGTATTTCTGCTTGCCGCTGTGGCTTTGATCTGGCTTTCGGTACGCCGCTGCGGCAAAGAGGTCAACGACCAGCCCAAGCGCTTTTCCAGCGAATTCTTTATCGGCCTGATGCTGATGGGCTTCACTGCCGAGCTCAGCTATCTGTTCCCCTTCCTGACCGAGATCCGCGGACTGCTGAGCGGCGACGGCCTTTACCTGCCCTCCGCCCTGCCCGCCATCATCTTTGTCATTGGCGGCGTGCTGCTGCTTTACCAGGGCCTGCTGGGCATTTCGGGCAAGCAGGAAAGCATCGACCTGCTCTCCGCCTCCATCATGTCTTTGTGGGGCGCTGCCGCTTTGGTCTGCACCTACCTTTCCCACACCATCGTTTACCATGTATCCGATAATATGCTGCACATTCTGGCCATTGCCGCCATGGCCTTCTTCCTGACCAACTGTCTGAAGTATATGATGGGCACCGAGCTGGCCACCTGCGGCCGCCGCACCATTCTTTACGGTCTTGTCACCGTGTTCTTTGGTGCGACCCTGGTGCTGCCCCGTCTGGTCTCTTTGCTGGTCAACGGCAACACCGAAATTCTTGGCGCCCCCAATTTCAGCGAACTGATTTTTGTTCTGGTGTCGGCCGCCGTTGCCGCCATCGCAGCCGCAACCATCGCCTTTGGAAAGGTTCCCGCCGCAAATGAGGAATCCGAAGAAGTGGTGGAAGAGATCGAAGTTCAGGAATAAACAAATAATCTTTATAAGCCCCCCGACAGAAGTCGGGGGCTTTTTTGTTCTTTTCCAGACCCTTAAAATCGTCCTGAAAACGCATTTCTGTTTTTCTGTGAAGTTGCCTTGTTCAGCCGCAAAATCACTCCACAGGGGAATTTTTGCGGCATTGTGCCCATTGCAAAAAGAACCCCCGGACGCTTCAGCTTCCGGGGGTTTTGTATGTTCCGATTTTGCCCAACGCTTAGGCGGCAGCCTTGGCGATGGCAGCCTTTTTGGCAGCGCGGTTGGCGGTCAACTGGTTGATCAGCAAAGCTGCCAGCATAACAACACCGATCACTACCTGCTGATAGAAGGAGCTGATGTCCATCATCTGCATGCCGTTGGTCAGAACAGCCAGGATGTAGGTACCCAGCACACAGCCGATGATGGTGCCTTCACCGCCCTTGATGTTTACACCACCAAGGATACAGGCGGAAAGAACTTCAAAGTGCATGCCGCGGCCGATGGTGGGGTCGGCGGAGCCCAGACGGCCTACCATCCAAACGCCGGAGAATGCAGACAGTACCGAGCACAGGGCAAAGAAGATGAAGCGCATCTTCCATACGTTGATGCCCGAGAAGAAGGCGGCGTTGGCGTTGCCGCCGATGGCCAGAGCATATTTGCCGATGAGGGTCTTCTTTTCCAGGAAGATGAAGACCAGAACCACAGCCAGCACGATGAAGAAGGCCAGAGGAACCTTTTTGTCAAAGAACTTGAGCTGGTTCATTACGGTAACAGGCTTGACCAGCTTGTCGCTGATGGGGATGGCCTTTACGATGGTAAGGGCTGCGCCGCCGGCGATCAACTGGGTGGCCAAAGTGCCCATGATGGAGGGGATCTTCAGGTTTTCAGACAGAACGGTGTTGATCCATGCCAGGATAACACCAAACACCAGGCAGAGAACAACGGCCAGCCAGGCGTTCATACCGGCCAGGCAAAGCTTGCCGTAGATGATGGCGCTAAGACCCATGCAGCTGCCAGTGGAAAGGTCGATGCCGCCGGCAATAACAACAAAGCAGAGACCGCAGGCGATGAGGGCCTGGGGCACGGTCTGGCGTACAATGCCCATCAGGTTGAGCAGAGTAAGGAAGCGGTCGTTCTGAATGGTGAAGAAAACCATCAAAACTGCAAGAAGGACCAGCAGCATGATGTTATAGCGTGTGGTGCGGTTGATATTCAGTTTCTTTTTCATCATCACTACCCCCTTTCTTAAACCTTGACCTTGGTGCGGATGGCGTCATTCAGCAGAATTGCGCCGATCAGAACCAGGCCCTTAACGATGTTCTGGGTGTAGCTTACCAGACCCAGCATGTTCATGATGTTGGTCAGTACGCCAACGATCAATGCGCCGATCAGGGTGCCGAATACGGTGCCGCGGCCGCCGTTGATGTCGGTGCCGCCCAGTACGCAGGCGATGATGCAGTCGGTTTCAAAGCCGGGCAGCATGCCGGAGTCGGCCACGCTGAAGCGGGAAGTTACCAGTACGCCGGCAAAGGAAGCAAAGATGGCATTCAGGGCGAAAACGGCGGAAACGTTCTTCACCAGGCTGATGCCGGAAAGCTTGGCAGCCGAGCTGTTGGCGCCGATGGCGGTAACTTCGCGGGCAAAAACGGTTTTGCTCTGGATGATAAGGAATGCGACAACGATGATGATGGCGTAAACCACAGGCAGAGGAACGCCGGAAATGGTCTGGCTGAGGTCATCGATGTTGCCGGGCAGACCGGCCGAAATGATGGCGCCGCCGGCGCCGATCAGGGCAACGCCCAGGGTGATGTAGTTAAATGCCAGCGAAATGATGAAGGAGGGCAGTTCCAGCTTGGAGATGATGAAGCCGCACAGGAAGCCGCAAACAGCACCGATGGCAATGGAGGCGATGGCCGAAACGCCCACCGGCATGCCGGCACGGGCAAAGATGGCGAACAGTACGCCGGCCATGGCGCCAACACCGTTGGGGGACATATCCAGGTTGCCCGAAAGCAGCACAAAGCACATGGTGGGTGCTGCGATCATAACACTGGAGTTGGACACCAGAATGTTGACGATATTATTTTTGCTGGGAAAAAGCTGGGGTTCCAAGGCAAATCCCACGATGCAGATGACAACAAAAATGGCAAAGATAGCCAGATTTTGTACCCCATCCATGGTAAGCTTCAGCTTGGATTTAGACAGGTTGTTAGCAGTAGCGTTACTCATGTTTAGTTACCTCCTGTTACAACGTGCATGATCTGCTGAGAGTCGACCTCAGGACCATTTTTGATGAAGGTCTTCAGTTCACCGTCATACAGAAGGCCGATGCGGTCGCACAGACCCAGAATTTCAGGCAGTTCGCTGGAGAATACGATAATGGAGCAGCCCTGCTTGGCCAACTGGCGGATGATGGTGTAGATCTCCTGCTTGGCGCCTACGTCAACACCGCGGGTGGGTTCGTCCAGCAGCAGAACCTTGGGATGGGCGTTCAGGCACTTGGAAATAACGACCTTCTGCTGGTTGCCGCCCGAAAGATAGGCCACCGACTGCTGTTCGTTACGGCAGGCGGTACCAACCTTTTCGATGTATTCCTGGGCAACTTCCACTTCTTTCTTTTTGTTTACAACGCCCTTGGTGGCAATGGTGTTGTAGTTCATCATGGGGGTGTTGTCCAAAATGCTGAGGGAGGTGGCAACACCCTGGGTACGGCGTTCTTCGGGAACCAGGGCAATGCCGTTGGCCAGTGCGGCGCGGGCGCCTTCGGTCTTAACGGCGGTGCCATCCACCAAAACTTCGCCGGCATAGGGGTCAACGCCGAACAGTGCCCGGGCAATTTCGGTTTTGCCGGCGCCGATCAGGCCATAGAAACCAAGAATTTCGCCCTTGTACAGGTCAAAGTTGACATTCTTCAGCTTGCGGTTGTTCAGGTTCTTGACCTCGATCATCTTGACGCTTTCGTCCACGTCGTTGGGCTGATAGTCTTCTACGATGACCTTACCGATCATCATCTGGATCAGGTCCTGACGGGTGTTGATTTCGCTGCGGGGCTTGGTATCAATATGCTTGCCGTCACGCAGTACGGTAACATAGTCGGCCAGCTCCATAATTTCTTCCAGACGGTGAGAAATGTAGATGATGGTGATACCCTGGGCCTTCAGGTCGGCAATGATCTTGAACAGACGACGTACTTCTTCTTCCGAAAGGGAAGCGGTGGGTTCGTCCATGATGATAACATCGCTGTCCATAGCCAAAGCCTTGGCCATTTCAACACACTGACGTTTTGCAACCGAAAGATCTTCGATGAGCATCTTGGGGTCAATGCTGGGATCGATGCGCTTGAGCACTTCAAACACCTTGGCATTGCTCTTCTGACGAATGATGCCGAATTTGGTTTCTTCCTGGCCCAGGCAGATATTTTCTTCCACGCGCAGTTTTTCCACTACGTTCAGTTCCTGGAACAGGCAGCCGATGCCGCTGCGCATGGCTTCGCGGGTGCCATTGGGTGCAAAATCCTTACCGTTGTAAAGAACAGTGCCGGAAGTTTTGGGGTGCGCACCGGTCAAAATTTTGATGAGTGTGGATTTGCCGGCGCCATTTTCGCCAACCAAACAGTGGCAGCTTCCCTTAACGATGTTAAAGCTGACATCATCCAAGGCCTTTACCCCGGCAAAATGCTTGGAGATATTTTTTATTTCCAATACATATTCGCTCATATTTCCCTCCATTCCGCCGGCGTTTTACCGGCTTAATTTATTCCATCCCTTGCGGGGAACAGTGACAACAACCGACTTTGTTATCCTGAAGGAAGTCAAGGATACTCCGCCCAATAAAGATTGGGATCCTTTACTTCGTTCGGCATAACACATGCCGCTTGCGCGGGGGGCAAAACCCCCCCGCGGCAGTTTTGCAAGGTAAAAACCTTACTTGGCGATTTCAGCAGCCAGATCCAGAGGAGTGGCAGGGTTGTACTGGGTGTTGAACCAGTCCTGCATATCCTGTACGGAATCCTTGTAGTAGTTGAAGTAGCAGTCGGGAGTGGTTCTTTCAACGTAGGTGTCGTTGTCCAGCTCGCCGTTGATCAGTTCCATGATCATGTCAACCTGAGCGTAAGCAAAGGTCTGGGGCTGCATGCCCAGAGCGTACTTCAGAGCGGAGGTGGGGTCGGCCAGCTTGATCAGTTCGCCGGAAGAAGCGTCGGTGGAAGCGATGATTTCGGTCAGAGGAACACCGTCTTCAGCCAGGCCACGGCCAGCGGCTTCGTAGGCAGCCAGAGCGCCCAGGCCGTTGGAAACGTTATCGCCGTAAACTACGTTTACGTTGGGATACTTGGTGATGGCGTCAGCGGTAACCTGCTGAGCAACTTCCAGAACGCCGCCTGCATGTTCCCAATAAGTAGCACCGGTCAGTTCTTCACCAGCGGAGTTCTGGAACACGGCGGGGTTGGGGTTGGCAGAGGTGTCGGGTTCAACAACGGACTTAACGCCCTTGATGAAGGGACCGGTACGGTTGTCGAAGCAGAAAGCGATGTCGGTCCAGGAAATGAAACCAACAGATACGGGCTTGTCGGGGTACAGTTCCATCCACTGCTTAGCCATGTCGGCGCCCATCTGGTAAGCTACTTCAGCTTCGTCGATGGCCAGGAAGGGAACAGCCTTGTCGGTGGAGTTCAGGTTGTAGCACAGGATGTTGATGTCAGCATCGCGAACTTCCTGAATGATTTCGTTAACGCCATCTTCGGTTACGGGGTGCAGGATGATGCCATCTACGCCCTTGGAGATGAAGGTTTCAACGCCGGCGATCTGCTTGGACAGATCCTGGTCGGGGTCGATTACTTCATAGGTGGCGCCGTACTTTTCCTTGGCATACTTTTCGGCCCAGATAGAGTCGTTGCCATGTACGTCGTGCTTCAGGGTCAGGGTTACCTTACCGATGTAAGCGCCTTCTTCGGGTTCGGCAGCAGGAGCTTCGGCTTCGGGAGCGTCGGCAGCGGGAGCTTCGGGTTCTTCAGCGGGAGCGGAAGAGCCGCAGGCTGCGAACATGGTGATAACCATCAGCAGAGCCATCAGCAGAGCGACCAATTTGGTGGTCTTTTTCATTGTGTTAGCCTCCTTGTGTTTTTGTTCTTATTTTATAAAACGCCGGAGCGACGTCTTATACGGGAATAATTACTGAGCGTTTTTTACGCTGTTGATGCGGTAGAGCAGGGTTTCCAGCTCGCTGGCATTCATGTAGAAATCGGTTTTGCCGTCCACCAGCATATAGAAAGTGGATTCGTCGCGGGGCTGCAGCACAAGCTGGGCAGCGCTGCCGTCCACATAAACGCTGGTCAGTACCGCTACGACCTCTTCGCCGGCCTCGCCGGGGGCGTAGCCGTCGGCATTCATGCCAATGTACTTGGAAAAGACCGATGCAAAGGCATTGGAGTCAATTTCCACCCCGTTGAGCAGTACCCTTTGCTTGCCGCCTTCCAGTTGTTCCACCTCGAAGGTGTCGGTGCCGGCCGCGGTT
This sequence comes from Oscillospiraceae bacterium, assembly GCA_017847995.1. Classification (GTDB taxonomy): domain Bacteria; phylum Bacillota; class Clostridia; order Oscillospirales; family Ruminococcaceae; genus Heteroruminococcus. The sequence continues at coordinate 18,603 of JAGAPB010000035.1, read as the reverse complement.
TGCACCACAATGGCCGCCAACTGGTCAATGGTGGATTTAAGGGGTGCGATGAACACCAGCCCATCGGGGGTGAAGTCGGTGAATTCCAGGTCGGTGGTGTACATGACAGCAACTTCATCTTCGCCGCCGGTGCGCACATAGGTGCCGGTGCCCTGGGTTCCGCCGATCAGCAGCCGCTGGGTCTCGCCGTTTCTGTCGGTAAAATCAAGCCAGTGGCCCGAGCTTTCCAGGCCCATCGAGGCGTAATCTTCGTTGCCTTCGTTGGGGAAGCCGGCCGCCGTCCAGGCCTTTGCAGAAGAAAGGAATTCATTCATTGCGATCTGACGGGCGGGAGCCTCAAAGGGATAGGTGAGCTGCCAGCTTCCGTTGGTGCTTTGCACCGAAAGCTGCTTCTGGCCGTCCTTGTAGTATTCAACAGCAGTGATGTTTTCTTTATCGATGGTAAAAATCTCTTTGTCACGATAGGCCGAAAGGCTGCCGGTAAACTGGGCCACGGCGGCTGTGGTAGTCACCATCACATCGCCGCTGCCCTGGTTGCGGATGTAAACCTCGGCTTTGCTGGCCGTTTCGTTCCCCACAGCAAAGGAATAGTTCTTGCCCTTGCTGGTGGTGCAGCTGACGATGGCCTGAGGGGAAGATAACCCGTAATCTTCAAATTCTTCCTTGAGCACACGGGTGATCTCGATGTTGTTCAGTGCCGCCGTCATCAGTTCCATCTTTCCGGAGTGGGTGCGGTAGGTGTTTCCATCGGCGGTCACGGTCCAGCGGCCCTCTTCGTCAGGGGCAAAATCGTAGGTACCGTAGGTATTGTCAATGGAAATGGAGGTGATGGTCTCCCCTTCGCCCAGGCGGTAGAGGGTACCGCTGATGGAAGCGTCGTCGGTGGTTTCCATCCAGATATAGATCCCGGCCATCAAAACTGCCAGAACCGCAAGCACAACGATGGTGCGGTGTTTTTTCAGGGCTTTCATCACTGATTCCTCCTCAGCATCCAAACCGCCAGTGCGGCGGCGAAGCAAATGAGAGGAATGACGCCCACGCAGATGGCAGCCAGACGGACAAAGTCGGTGCCGCGGATGATCAGGCTGTTGCCGCCGATGACCTTGGCCGAAATGACCTCGTTCTGGCGTGCGCCCTCGATCCAGTTCAGGCTGTTCATCCACAGGTCGTTGTTGCCCTGGAACTCGATGTTGCCGTCGGTGGCAAAGGTGGTGTCGCCGATGACCACCACGCGGGCGGCCTCGTTGCCCCAGGCAACGTTGCTGATGGTAACGGCATAGGCCAGGGGGATGGGGCCATCCTTGTCCCCTTCGGTTTTGATGGCGCTGCCGTTGGCCATATCGATGCGGGCCCAGGATTTTTCGGAAGAGGCCAGCAGCATTTCATGCTTGATGGTGCTGCTGTCGTATTCCACGGTTCCGATGCCCCGGGCAATGGGCAGGGCCACCTGCAGTTCCTGTATGCCGATCTGCTGGGTGATCTCGTGGGCGCCCATATCGGGCACCAGGTACATGGGACTTACCGAAAGGTGGTTATTCTGGTCTTCTTCCACAACATAGTTGTTGGTGATGTCCAAACCAAAGCTGTTGCACAGGGCGTTGAGGTTGGGAAGCTGCACCGAGTTGGTGTTGGTAACAGCATCGGTGCAAAGCAGCAGACCGCCGCCGGTTTTCAAATATTCCTTGTAAAGTTCCAGTTCCCGTTCGCTGATGTCCTCCACGGGGTTCATCATGATGACGATGTCGGCGTCTTCGGGAACCTTGCTGGTTTGCTGCAGGTTCAGGGGCTTCATGTCATACATGGCCAGGCCCATGTTGGTCATGGCCACGGTCAGCTTTTCGTCGGGGTTGGTTTCGCTGTGGCCGGTGGTGACATAAACCACGGGCATATCGCTGCTGGAAACAAACCGCAGCGCACCGGTGATCTGCTGCTCACCGCTGAAGGTGTTCTGCCCTTCGGAAGAGGTGGCAAACAGCGAATCGCTGCTGATGAGCTTGTAGTGATCCCCCATTTTTACAATGATGGAGCCGTTGGGCACCGCCGCCAGGTCCAGGTTATAGCGGGCCAGCTTGGAGGGCTCCTTTACGGCGTCTATGTATTCCACCGAGATCAGTTCGCTGGCCTGGTCGTATTCATCCAGCAGCGACTCGACCATCATTTCCTCGGTGCCGGCCGAATAAACGGCGCCGATCTGCACCGGCTCGGTCAACGAATCGATGACAGTCAGGGACTGTTCCGACAAAGTGAACAGCCGGGTGGCGGTCATGTCGTAATTCCAGGGGATGTTATAGGCGATCTTTACGCCCAGCACAGCCACGATCAGCACCAGCACCAGGGTGATGGAGGTGATGATGATAAAGCTGCGTTTTTTCTTTTTCAAAAAGCTTTGAGTCTTATCCATAATGTTCTCCTTCAGGCCTTTGTGGGGTGGTCTGCTTACCACAAGCGGCGGCGTTCCACATTCTTCACGGTCAGGAACAGCGCCACCGCCGCAAATGCAAGGTAGTAGCAGATGGGTCCCAAGCGGAAAACACCCAGGGTGAATTCTTCATAGCGGGTGGTGATGGCCAGTGCGCTCAGCACCTCGGTAATGACCGGGATATCCACCGAACGGGTGAAGGAGTTGAGCATGACCAGCACAAACATCAGGCCAAAGGATGCGATGGCTGCTGTCACCTGGTTATCGGCCATGGAAGAGGCAAAGGTGCAGACGGCGATCATTGCCATGCTGAGGATGAAGTAGCCGATGTAGGATGCGGCCACAGCCCCCAGATTGGGGTAGCCAAAGCGGATGAGAATGCCCACATAAACCAAAGTGACCAGCATGCTGCAGATCATGACAAACAGGGCGGCAAAGTATTTGCCCAAAACGATGTCGGTAATGGTCAGCTGAGAATTGATCATCAGTTGTTCGGTGCCTGCGCGGCGTTCTTCGGCAAACAGGCGCATGGTCAGCACCGGAAAGATCATAAAGGAAAGGTTGGAAAGCAGCGAGAACATACCCGCCATGTCGCCGCTGAGGCCCACCAGGTTGTAGATGGTGAAGGAAAGGCCGCTGAGCAGCAGGAAAATGCCCATGTAAACAAAGCCAAAGGGGGTGGAAAAGTAGGAGCCTACTTCTTTTTTGAACACATAAATCATCAGGCACCCTCCTTTTCGGTTTGTTCGGCACCGGCAGCGTTATCACTGGTCAGGGTCAGGAAGACCTCTTCCAGCGAGGCGTCCAGCGGGCGCATTTCCAAAATGGGCATATTGGATACAACACAGATCTGGAACAGTTCTTCGGCAATGTCGCTGTCCTCTTTGGCCAGCACCGAAAAGCGAACCGAGTCGCCGTCGCCGGGCTGGGCGGGCAGCCGCTGCACCGATTCAATTTCGGGCATTCTGCCGATCACTTCCTGGGCACGCAGGGGGTCGGTTTTTACCCGCAGCAGCATGCTGCGTCCGGTGCCGTGTTCCAGGTGTTCCACGGTATCCACCGTGACCAAACGGCCGCGGTTGATGATGATGACCTTTTCGCAGATGGCGTTGATCTCCGAAAGAATGTGGCTGCTGAGGATGACGGTGTGTTCCTTGCTCAGTTCCTTGATGAGATCACGGACTTCGGTGATCTGCTTGGGGTCCAGGCCGACGGTGGGTTCGTCCAAAATCAGCACTTCGGGCAGGTTGACCAGCGCCTGGGCCAGGCCAACACGCTGACGGTAGCCCTTGGAAAGGTTTTTGATCAGGCGGTCACGCACGTGGGAGATGCTGGCCAGTTCCATCACATGGCCGATGTGCTCCTTGCGCTCGGCACGGGGCACGCCGCGGATCTGGGCAATAAACATCAGGTAGTCTTCCACCACCATTTCCACATACAGGGGAGGAATTTCGGGCAGAAAACCGATGCAGGCAGCGGCTTCACGGGGTTCTTCCACCACATTGTGCCCATCCACCAGAATGGTGCCGCTGGTGGGAGGAAAATAGCCGTTGATCATCTTCATGATGGTGGATTTGCCGGCGCCGTTGGGTCCCAGCAGGCCGACGATCTCGCCCTTCTGGATGGTGAAGCTGACGTCTTCCACGCCCATTTTGCTGCCGTAATATTTGGTCAGGTTTTTTACTTCGATCATATCGATTCCTCCTGTCCCGAAAGGTCGGGGATGGAAACGCAGAGCCGGTTCGCCGTGCGGCCGAGAAGTTGGCGGGTGGTTCCACTTCCTCGGCCCCGCGGCGAACCGCCGCGGGGATGTCCGAAAAATATACAGAATAGGAGATAAAAATGAAGAAAGAGATGTTCTTAGTCGAGATACTTGCCTACCCGGCCTGCCTGGGTCTTGTAAAGCTGCTTGAGGGCAGGATACAGTTCGCGGTAGGTCTGGTAGTAGTCGTTGTACATTGCAACATTGGCTGCAATGGGTTCGGTCACGGTCTTGATCTTCAGAATGGCGTCGCAGCCTTCCTGTACGCTCTTGTAGTAACCGGCGGCAACGGCACCCATGATGGCAGCACCGGCTGCGGGGCCTTCTTCCATGTTCATGGTCACTACGGTCGCGTTGTAAACATCTGCCTGGATCTGACGCCACAGGGCACTCTTGGCGCCGCCGCCCATGGCGCGCACTTCCTTAACATCAAGGCCGTTGGTCTCACGCAGAATTTCGATGGTATCGCGCAGCGAGAAGGTCACGCCTTCCATTACCGAACGGCACAGGGCGCCCAGGTCGCTGCGGTAGCTCATGCCAAAGAATACGCCGCGGGCATCGGGGTCAACGTGGGGGGTGGTTTCGCCGCTCATATAGGGCAGGTATACCAGGCCTTCGCAGCCAACGGGGGCCGCGGCTGCCAACTGGGTCATATAGTCGTAAACATCCTTGCCTTCGGCAGCCAGGGCAGCCTTCTTGTCGGCAAACAGGGTGTCACGCATCCACTTGAAGGAGCCGCCTGCACCCAGGGTGCAGCCCAGGAAGCTGTAGGTGCCGGGAGCCGAGTGGCACAGCGAGAACATGCCGCGGGGCTTGGGGTCGGCGAAGGGAGTTTCGCAGCAGCCGAATACTACACCGGAGGTGCCGATGGTGGCTGCGATGATGCCGGGCTTGGTAACACCGGAACCGATGCCGCCTGCGGTCTGGTCGCCGCCGCCTGCTGCTACGGGGATGCCGGCCTTCATGCCCCAGGCTTCCGCGATCTCGGGCAGCAGGTAGCCTGCCACGTCGGTGCTTTCCAGCATCCGTTCGGGAACGATGCTGCGGGGAATGCCGGTCACTTCAAACATGCGGTCGGACCAGTTGCGGGTCTTCATGTCGATCAGCCAGCTGCAGGAGCAGTCGGAAACTTCGGTGGCGACCTCGCCGGTCATGCGGTAGCGGAGATAGTCCTTGGTGAACAGAACGACCTTGATCTTTTCGTAATCTTCGGGTTTGTTCTGCTTGAGCCACAGCAGCTTGGGGGCCCAGTAGGTGGGCAGGCAGAAGCTGCCGGTGATGGAAAGAACCTCTTCGGCCGAAATGCGGCTGTTCAGTTCCTCGGCGATGTCGGCGGCACGCTGGTCCATCCAGATCATGCAGTTGCCGATGGGGTTCATGTCCTTGTCCATCAGGGTGCTGCCCTGCATCTGGCCCGAGAAGCCGATGCCGACGATCTCCATGCCCTTTCCGGATTTGGCAACAGCCTGCTTTACTGCGGTGTCACAGGCTTCCCACCAGTCCAGGGGGTTTTCTTCCACCCAGGCGGGACGGGGGGTGATCAGGTTACATTCGGCGTAGCCTACGCCTACGATGTTGCCGGTATCCTCCAGAACGATGGCCTTAATGCCGCTGGTGCCGGCGTCAATACCCAAAAAACAACTCATGGGATATGTCCTCCTTAATACTTGCTTGGTATCAAAGGGTGCCGCCCGCCCCAAAGCCGGAGCGGGACAGCAGTCTTAAATTCTTACTTGCACAGTTCAAACTGGGCGCGGATAACATCCTCGCTGTAGTTCCACTTTTCCACTTCGCCCCAGTTGGCAGCGGTCTGGAATGCGTCGGGAGTCATCTTGTCGATGGCGTCGGCGTCGGTGATGCCGGCTTCGGCCAGGGTGGTGGGGGTGCCGATCTTCTTGAACCAGGCTTCCAGAGCGGCGATGCCGGCTTCGGCGGCCTTCAGGTCGTCAGCTTCGTCGATCTTGAATACTTCGCGGGCAAACTGGGCATAGCGGGCGGTGCGTTCCTTCAGGTAGTAACGCAGGGTGGCCAGAATGGTGATGGACATGGCGGCGCCATGGGGGGTGTCATAGAAGTTGGACAGGGAGTGGCCCAGGATGTGGATGTTGGAGTTGGGCAGAGCAAAGCCGCTGTCGTAGAAGCCGTTCCAGGCATAGGAGGCCTGCCACATCATCAGGGCGCGGGCTTCGGGATCGGTGGGATTTTCCAGAATGCGGTTCATGCAGTCCATGATGGAGCGGATGCCGCCTTCGGAGAAGTGATCCTGGTAGGGATAGAAGCCGTCGTCATGGCCCAGGTAATGTTCCAGCAGATGGCTGATGATGTCGGCTGCGGAGTAAGCGGTCTGGCGTACGGGGATGGAGTAGGTCAGTTCGGGGTCCAGAACGGCCAGAGCAGGCTTCATAACAGGGTTGGCGCAGCCTTCCTTACGCTGCAGGCCTTCGTTGTTCATAACCGAGGTGCCGTTTACTTCAGAAGAAGTGGCGGGGATGGTAACAACGGTGATAACGGGCAGGGTCTTTTCCATGGCAGCCTTGCCGCAGAAGAAATCCCAAACGTCGCCGTCGTACAGGGCACCGATGCCGATGCACTTGGCTTCGTCCATGGCGGAACCGCCGCCCAGGGCGATGATGCAGTCAACAGCTTCCTTCTTGATAATCTCGATGGCGATGCGGGCATGTTCCACGGTGGGGTTGCTCTTTACGCCAAAGTGCCAGATCAGATCTACGCCGGCTTCGGCACAGCTCTTGGCTACCTTATCGTAGAAGCCAACTTCCTTAACAAACTTTTCGTCGTAGGTTACAACCAGGGCCTTTTTGCCGTACTTGGCAGCTTCTTCGCCAACCTTGGCAACGATACCTGCGCCAAAAATAACTCTGGGGGGTGCAAATTCAAATGCGTTCAACATAGCTTCAAATCTCCTTTATTCTTTGATGAAATTTGGTTCAAACCACTTTTATTTTGCGAAACCGAACAAGTGCCGCTTCCTTTCGTCTTTTTTCGACAAAAGGAAAAGAGCCTACTCCTCGCGATTTCCCGCGATTTGTAGGCTCTGCGTCTGTGCGTCCGGCTCTTTTATAACAATAATATTCAGTTTTTCTGCGTCAATTAAAGTTTCCTGTTTACACTTGGGGCAAAACAGCGGAAACTTTTTCAGCACTGTGTCTTCCCGTATTTGGTTTCGGGTCTTTCCTCCGCAAACAGGGCAAAGAATCCATTGCACTTTACGCATAATAAAGCTTCTTTCTCTTATTTGAAGAAGTAGTCCATACGGCCCTTGATGTCATTTTTGGCAACAAAGGTGCCGCCGGCGCCGGGGTTGTTTTTCTTGTCTTCTTCGGTGTAGCAGTAGGCAGCCGAAGCAACGTAGAAGTCCTTCAGGTCAGCGCCGCCAAAGCCGCCGCAGGCGATCTGGGGTACGGGGAAGTCGATGGTCTTTACCAGTTCGAAATCCTTGTTCCAAACGCTGATCTGCTGGCTCCAGTGGCAAACGTACAGGTTGTCTTCTTCGTCGATGCTTACGCCGTCGGGCATGCCCTGAGCGCCCTTGAAGTTGATGACGATCTCAGGTTCGCCAACGGGGCCGGTTTCCAGGTCGTAGTTCCAGCAAAGCAGGGTCTCGTTGTAGGTATCCACAACAAACATCTTGGTGTTGTCTTTGTTCCAAACGATGCAGTTGTACTGGTTGATGCCATCCTTGACCAGCTTAACGGTCTTGTGGTCGGTGTCGATCATGTAGAAGGCGCCCAACTGGTCGGGGGTGTAGTCGTCGGTGCCGTAGGTTTTGGCCACCGAGCTGGTGAAGATGCGGCCCTTGGCGTCGATGCGGGTGTCGTTATAGCGGTTCTTTTCGTTGCCGTTTTCGGGGTCCACCAGGAATTCCAGTTCGCCGGTGGTCTTATCCAGCAGATAGGCGCCGGTTTCGATCATGACAAAGATCTTGTTGGGATCTTCGCAGGGGATGCAGGAACCGATGAGGGCATTGGTCTTCCACATCTTCTGTTCCTTGGTGGCGGGGTTAAATTCATACACGTCACCGGTGAACAGGTCGTTCCAAAGCAGGGTCTGACTGCGGTCATCCCAGATGGGAGTTTCAGCAATGCCGCAGCCGCTGTCGATTACCAGTTCAAACTTCATTTTTTTGCCTCCTCATTTATGTTCTCTTTCAAAGATTCATCCGCGAATCTAAAACGTACCTGTTTAGGCCGGGCTAAGCTGCCGGAGAATGTTTTCTTCCAGTTCATCCACCCCAACGCCTGTCAAAAAGCCGGTTCCCATAATAACAGGGGGCTTGGGACGTTCCGGCAGGTCCAGGGATGCGATGATCAGGTCGGCCTGGGAAAGATAGCGCTCCATCTGGCTGTACCGGCACAGGATCACTCTGGAATCCAGCTTGTTGCGCTCCAGCAGATCCTGCACCGCATTGTTCATAATTGCCGATGAGGCCACTCCGGTGCCGCAAACGATCAAAATTGTTTTTTCCATATTCTCATTCCCTTTCCGGGGAGTGTTCCGGGGTTATAGGTTCTTTTTCTTCGTTTGCGCTGCGGTCCTGGCTGCGGCATACCATTACCACCAAGGCGGTAACGGCAACCATCAGCAGCGCACCGGCCACGGGGATGGAAGAAAGTCTTTCCAAAACCCAGGCCACAAGGTCCCCAACCGCCATTGCCGAAATGAGGATAGCGCCTTCGGCCATTTGCACCATGCCGCCGGTTTGGCGGGCAAGCTGGGTAAACGCCGGGGCAAAATAGCTGCACACCACCAGCATGACCGAGGTGGTGATGGCACCCGAGACCAGTGTACGGCGCAGGCTGCCCTTATGTACCGCGGTTGCTACAGCAATAAAGAAATTGATGGCAACCAGGTCGCCCACCGGAATGGTGCGGTTGCCGGGCAAAAGGAAGGCCAGCACCAGGGTGATGGGGATCAGCATCATCGAAGCGGTAAGGGTGGTGGGATGGCCCAAAATAACGGCGGAATCCAAACCGATGTAGATGACCCGCCGACCCATTTTTTCATTGGCAAACTTTTTTACCGACTGGGAAATGGGCAGCAGCCCTTCCATGATGACCTTGACCATGCGGGGCAGAAGCAGCATCAGCGCAGCCATGCTCATGGCAACGGTGGCGGTTTCCAGCGGGGGACAATCGGCCACCAGGCCAAACACAATGCCGATGAGGAAACCCATAATAACAGGATCGGAGATCCATTTCCAAAAGGCGCCGTGTTCGTTGCCGGCCTTTTCGCCCGAGGGCTTCATAAACGGAATTTTGTCGTAAAGCTTATCCAGGAAAAGATAGAGCGGAGCCAGCGCCACCGAATTGGCATGGGGAATGGAAATGCCGGGGATGTTCAGTTCCTTCTGCACATTCCGGGCGGTGATATCGGCAAACTGGAGCACGATGACCACGTGGCAGGCGGTTGCCAAAAAGCCCAGAAAAGTCGAATCGCTCATCACAGTGACCAGGGTGCCGGTCAGAGCAAAATGCCAGTAGTTCCAGATGTCGATGTTCATGGTCTTGGTCAGACGCAGAAAAATCATAATGACATTGATGAGCAGAACGTAGGGTATGATGAAAACGCCCACCTGGCCGGTGAAGGCCACCGCGGCGGCCGAGGTCCAACTGGTGTCCAGCACCTCCAACCGCAGGCCAAACCGTTCCACAATGGCATGGGTGATGGGGCCAAGCTGGTCCCACACCAGGGTAAGCGCCAAATTAACGCCGATGAACCCGATGCCCACCGTTATGGCTGCACGGGAAGACTTCATCCAGTTGAGCCCAAAGATGATACCCACAAGAAAGATAACGATGGGAACAAACAACACTGCCCCCATATTTTGAATGGAAGAAAAAATCCCCAGAATGCTCTGTACGATTTGGTCCATTGCCGTTACCTCATTTCACTGCAAAAATGTGCAGGTTCTGTACAAAATCCTCAAATGAATCTAGTTGCCTATTATTTTCATAGTAACATATTACCATTCCTTTTCCACTTTTTCCATTGTTTCAATGTATTTTTCACGACAAATTCCCAGGGAAAAAATGCATCATTTCCCAAAGTTGTCGGCTTTTATCCAAGGTTTTTGTGCATTTTAACGGCCTCAAATCATCCATTATTGCATTATAGACAAAAAAGGCCCACGAAAGTAGTCATCCATGACAAAACAAAACCGGGAAAATGGCCCTTTGCTTCTTTTGCAAACGAACATTTGATATGATATAGTAAAAAACAACATCAGGAATGGTGTTTTCTGTCATTTATTTTGGAAGGAGATGGCTGATTTGGAACTGAACAAAAAGCATTTGGATATTATGGCCTATCTCCGTGCCAAAGAGGACTATGTTTCCATCGAGGAACTGGCCGACCAGTACGGCCTTTCGGTTCGCGGCATCCGCTACAACCTGGACAAAATCGAGCAATATATGGTCTCACGGGGGCTGCCCTATCTGGAGCGGGAACGCACCCGCGGCGTTCGTTTGAGCGCTTCCCCCGAGGTTTATGAATTTGTGGACCGCTGTGCCGGCGAGCTGCGTTCCTTTCAGTACAGCTACTCGGCCGAAGAACGCCAGGCCTTTCTGCGGTTTATTCTGCTGCTTGCCGTACAGCCTGTACGCATTGAGGATCTGTGCCACAGCCTGGACCGCAGCCGCAACACCATGTTCAAGGACCTGGAAAGAACCGAAGAATGGCTGAAGCAGCACGATCTTGTTTTGGTAAAAAGACCCCGTGTCGGCCTTTTTTGCGAAGGGGATGAATTTACCCGCCGCCAGCTTGCCACCCAAATCGTCATGCAGTCGGTCAACCCCAACAATCTGCTGCACTATGCCACCACCGGCGCTGAGCTGAAGGGCAAGGCCGAGCTGCTGTTGGTGAAAGAACTTCTTCCGGTGGAGGTAGCTGCCGCCGGCGCCCGTGCCGTCAAGCGGCTGGAAACGCTGCTGGACCGTCCCTTCAGCGACGACAGCTTTTCCGAACTGCTGGTTCGCCTGGCCATCATCTTCCGCCGCGGCTATCTGGGCTATCCCCTCAACCTTTCCGACCCCAATGCCGATTATATTCCCATGACTTCAGAATATGCCGCCGCCCGCCTGGTTTTGGACGAACTGGAACCCGGCAACCAGCTTCTGCCGGAGGATGAGGTCCGGTATTTTACCTACTGCCTGCTGGGCGCCAAGGTGATGCGCCCCTATGTTCCGGTCGACCCAAAGGTGGAGGACCAGCCCCTGCTGGAAGTCACCCGCAAAATGATCGCCGATATTTCCCGCATCTATGACGTGGACTTCGGCGACCAGTACAATGAGATCGAACAGGCTATTTTCCTGCATCTAAAGCCGGCCGCCCACCGCCTGCGGTTCGGCATGTACAACCACAATCCCCTTTACAGCGAGATCGTTTCCAACTACAACGCGCTGTTTATCAACACCCGCATCGTCTGCCACCATCTGGAGGAATACCTCCGCTGCCCCATGAACGACCATGAGGTCTCCTTCATCGCCCTCCACTTCGGCGCAGCGCTGCACCGGGTCAACCTGCGCACCACCAACAAGGCCCGTGTCCTGTTGGTTTGCGGCACCGGCCTCGGCTCGGCCCAGATGATCACCGCCCAGATCGAAAAGCTCTTCAATGTTGAGGTGGTGGGCACCGTTTCGGGACGCAAGGCGATGGCCATGGATAAGACCGGCATCGACCACATCATCACCACCGTTCCTCTGCCCCTGGATGGCGACACCCACTGCATCCAGGTAAGCCCCATGTTTGACGAACGGGACCAGCAAAAAATCGCTGAATTTCTTTCGCTTCGCTTTGTTCCCAAGGAGCACTACGACCTGGAAGTATTTACGGTCAACCGCCTGCTTTCCATCATTGAAAAATACTGTGTGGTCAACGACCGCCTGCATCTGCAGTACGAGCTGCTCAACGAGCTGATGACCAGTCCCCCGGCGGCTTCGCTGGCTCCTGCTCCTCAGGGAAACCTTTCGCTGTGTGACCTGCTTACCCGCGACCGCATCAACACCGTGAACTGCAGCGACGACTGGCGCGAGGCCATCCGGGCTTCGGCCGCCCTGCTGGAAGGCCAGGGTGTGATCGCCCCCAGCTATAAAGAATCGATCATCCGCAACCTGGAACAGTTTGGGCCATATATGGTCATGCTGCCCGGCATCGCCCTTGCCCACGCCGCGCCCGAAGAGGGCGCCAACGGCCTTGGCATCAGCATGAGCCTGCTCAGCACCCCTGTTCACTTTGGATATAAGGCACACGACCCGGTGAACATCATCGTGATGCTTTCCGCCAAGGATGAAAAGACCCACCTGAACGCCCTTGCCCAGTTGTTCCGCATGTTCAAGGATGCCAACAGCCTCCGCACCATACTGCGGGGCAACAAAGAAGATATTCTGCAGTGCATTGCCCGCCATTCCAACTGAGCCGCCTGCTGCAAGTATCATCAAAATGAGGTCATGTATTATGGGAATTATTAGAAAGCGCGTTGCCTGTGTCTGCGGCGCGGCCATCGCCAGCTCCAGTTCCATCAAATATCAGCTTGAAGAGTTTTTTGAGCGGGAAAAAGTCAACTATGTTGAATTGATCTGCTGCCGCTTCAGCGAGCTGGACCAGTATCTGGACCACATCTGCCTGATCGTCACCGCCTCCCCCATCTTTCGGGAATATCCGGTGCCGGTGGTCAGCGACACCTGCTATCTTTCGGGCATCGACTGCGAGCCGGTCAACCGCAAGGTGCTGGAACTGATCGAAAGCGCCCCCGACATGGACCTGTATTGATATTTTAGCGCCCCAAAAGCGCAAAAAACCGCCCATCCCTGCGGATGGGCGGTTTTGTTTTGCTGTTAAGCTTACTGCTGGGCCTGTTCCTTGCGCTTGGCTTCAATGGCAGCCAGAGCGTCCTTGCGGGAGAGGTTGATACGGCCCTGCTGGTCAATTTCGGTAACCATGACGAATACTTCGTCGCCGGGGTTAACGATGTCTTCCACCTTTTCAACACGGGTGGAATCCAGCTTGGAGATGTGTACCAGGCCTTCCTTGCCGGGGGCGATCTCAACGAAGGCGCCGAAGTTCATCAGACGGGTTACCTTGCCCTTGTAGATGGCGCCAACTTCGGGGTCGTTTACGATGGTTTCGATAACGTTTACGGCGCGGCGTACGTTTTCGGCGTCGATGCCGGAAACAAATACATGGCCGTCATCTTCGATGTCGATCTTAACTTCGCATTCGGCGCAGATCTTCTGGATGACCTTGCCGCCGCTGCCGATCACGTCGCGGATCTTGTCGGGGTTGATGACCAGGGTCTGCATCTTGGGAGCGTACTTGCTCAGTTCGGGACGGTAGGTGGGCAGAGCCTTCAGCATGATCTCGTCCAGAATGTATACACGGGCCTTGTGGGTCTTTTCAAAGGCTTCCTTGATGATCTCGGGGGTCAGGCCGTCGATCTTCAGGTCCATCTGGATGGCGGTAATGCCCTTGTGGGTGCCGCCTACCTTGAAGTCCATGTCGCCGAAGAAGTCTTCCAGACCCTGGATGTCAACCATGGTCATCCAGCGGTCGCCTTCGGTGATCAGACCGCAGCTGATGCCGGCTACGGGAGCCTTGATGGGAACACCGGCGTCCATCAAAGACAGGGTGGAAGCGCAGATGGAACCCTGGGAAGTGGAGCCGTTGGAGGACAGCACTTCGGAAACCAGACGCAGGGCGTAGGGGAATTCTTCAACCGAGGGGATGACGGGCAGCAGGGCACGTTCAGCCAAAGCACCGTGACCGATCTCGCGGCGGCCGGGGCCGCGGCTGGGACGGGTCTCGCCCACCGAGTAGGAGGGGAAGTTGTAGTGGTGCATGTAGCGCTTGCTGGTGTTGCCGTCGATGCCGTCCAGGATCTGGGCTTCGCTGATGGTGCCCAGGGTGGTGATGGTCATGACCTGGGTCTGACCACGGGTGAACATGGCGGAGCCGTGTACACGGGGGATGAGGCCAACTTCGGCGTTCAGAGGACGGATCTCGTCCATCTGGCGGCCGTCAATACGCTTGCCTTCGTCCAGCAGCCAGCGGCGAACCACAAACTTCTGCAGCTTGTAGATGGCTTCGTCGATAACAGCTTCCTGTTCGGGATATTCGGCGTCAAACTTTTCGTGGATGGCAGCCACAACGGGAGCCAGACGTTCTTCGCGAACGTTCTTGTCGTCGGTATCCAGGGCGGCCTTGATGTCGTCAATGGCGAAGTCCTTGATGGCTTCGAACATATCGTGGGGAACTTCCTTGGATTCGAAAACGATCTTTTCCTTGCCGATCTCCTTCTGTACGTCGGAAATGAAGGCGACCATCTTCTGAATTTCGGCAAAGCCCTGCATGATGGCTTCCAGCATGGTGTCGTCGTCAACTTCGTTGGCGCCGGCTTCGATCATGCAAACCTTGGTGGCGGTACCGGCAACGGTCAGCTGCAGGTCGCTCTTGGCACGCTGTTCAGCGTTGGGGCAAACAATGATCTCGCCATCCACCAGGCCAACGTTGACACCGGCGATGGGGCCGTTCCAGGGAATGGAAGAGATGCTGAGGGCAAAGGAAGTGCCGATCATGCCGGCAATTTCAGGGCTGCAGTCGGGGTCGACCGACAGCACGGTCATAACCACCGAAACGTCGTTGCGCATATCCTTGGGGAACAGGGGACGGATGGGGCGGTCAACAACGCGGGATGCCAGAATAGCCGATTCGGGGGGACGGCTTTCGCGGCGGATGAAGGAGCCGGGAATGCGGCCTACCGAGTAGAGCTTTTCTTCAAAGTCAACAGAAAGGGGGAAGAAGTCGATGCCTTCGCGGGGCTTCTGGGCCATGGTGGCGTTGCACAGCACGGTGGTTTCGCCATAGCGCACCAGGCAGGAGCCGCTGGCCAGGCCGCACATTTTGCCGGTTTCAAAGCTGATGGGCTTGCCGGCCAGGGTGGTTTCAAATACGCGGAAATTTTCAAACATCCTAAAATACCTCCATTATTATTAATGCAGGCTGCGGTGACGTTTTAGCAATAAATCCAGCCTTTTCACCGGCGGTGGAAGGGTTGGATTCACTGCTAAATTGCCAGTTCACAGCCTTATATTTGGTTCAGGGTTTCCCCTGTAAACAACGGCGAAAGGCATGGGGCGAAATTCACCCCATGCCTTCTTAAAAAACTTACTTACGCAGGCCCAGCTTGGCGATAATGGCGCGGTAACGCTCGATATCGGTCTTCTGCAGGTAGGCCAGCAGGTTGCGGCGATGACCAACCATCTTCAGCAGACCACGACGGGAGTGATGGTCCTTCTTGTGGACCTTCAGGTGTTCGTTCAGGTCGTTGATTCTCTTGGTCAGAACAGCGATCTGTACTTCGGGAGAACCGGTGTCGCCTTCGTGGGTGGCATTGGCCAGGATAATTTCGGTTTTTTCTTCTTTGCGCATCATAATGCAGTCACCTCTGTGTTTTATTTGTCGCCAATTTCCAGGCAATGGGCGGGTGATCCCCCATACAAGGGCTTTTTCCCCAAAGCTTAGAAAAAGGTCGTCAGCAATAATTGATTATAGCATACCCGGCTTTGCTTGTAAAGCAAAAAAACGGCGTTATTTTGCGAAAAATCAAGGTTTTTCCGCCATTGTTTCGGGTTATTTTCACCATATTGCGGGCAGCCTTCAGCGGCTTAAAACCCGGCGGGCCTGGTCGGCGTTGAAAAGCACCTCCCGGCGCAGTTCTTCCACCGACTCAAACTTTCGGATCTCCCGCAGCTTGTGCCAGGGGGCCAGCCGCAAAACCTGTCCGTAAAGGTCACCCTCAAAGTCCAAAATGTAGGTTTCGGCCAGGGGGATGCTGCCCTCCACGGTGGGTTGAGCGCCGATGTTGCACACGCCCATGCGCCACACCCCGTCGGGGGTTTGGATCCAGGCGGCATACACCGCCGGGGGCGGCATGCAGCGGCCCTGGGGTAAGGGCTGGTTGACGGTGGGAAAACCCAGCTTTCGGCCCAGATGCTTACCCTCCACCACGGGGGAGGCAAAGCTGTAGCGGCGGCCCAGCAGGCGGGCGGCCTCTTCCATGCGGCCCTGCTGGATGGCGGCGCGGATGCGGGTGCTGCTGACAGGTGCTCCATCCAGTTCTACAGCGGGCACCACACAGACCTTGATGCCCAAAGGCTGACCGATGCGCATCAGGTCCTGCACCCCGGCGGCGGCGCCTTTACCAAAGCGGAAGTCGCTGCCGCAGCACAATACCTTTGCGTTCATGCGGCCCACCAAAAAATCTTTGACAAATTCTTCGGGGGTCATGCCCTGAAAGTCGGAAAAATCGGGGTTTTCCACCCGGCGGATGCCGGCGGCCTGCAGCAGCTCCAGCTTTTCTGCCGGGCTGGAAAGGGCGGCAGCGCCCCGCTTTTTTTCGGGGGAACCGCCTCCGGTGGAAAAGGTGAAGGCGGCGGGGATAAGGCTCTCCCCCGCTTCGGCAACAGCACAGTCGATGACCGCCCGGTGCCCCAGATGGACCCCATCAAAGTAGCCAAGGGCGACGGCTGTTTGTTCATTCGGTTTTTGGGTATATGCTTCCGTCATGTCCCTTCTCCTTTGGATATGGTTTGCGGTTTATGCCTTATTATCCGCCGCAGAAATTGCGCACGGTGATCAGTTCGCTGGTCTCGTAGGAAGCCCGGGCGACCCCGAGGAATTCCCCTTGGTTGCCCAGAACCCGCAGCAGGCCGCTTTCCCGGTCGGGTACGCCGTGGATGCGGGCCAGGTCCATGCGCACCCCGTTGCGGAACATTTTATCCTGCGCCGGGGAAAGATGCACCGCCGGGCAGCTGCGAAAGACCGTTTCCAACGGCAGCAGCAGCCGGGCAAAGGCTTCCTCGCCCTCTTCCAAAGCGGCGGCAATGGTGTCGTAGCCAACGCAATCCTGCAAGGCAAAGCCCAAAGCCTCGGTGCGGCGCAGGGTTTCGGCGGCGCCGCCCACCCCCAGCTTTTGGCCCAGGTCGTGGCACAGGGTACGGATATAGGTGCCTTTGCTGCAGGCTACATCCAGCACGGCGCGGCGGGTATTTTCATTATAGTCCAACAAATTGATGTGGTGGATGGTGATGTCACGGGGCTGGCGTTCCACCTCGATGCCCTGGCGGGCCAGGTCATAAAGGCGCTGTCCCCCCACCTGCACCGCCGAATACATGGGAGGAAGCTGCTGCTGCGCCCCGGTGAAGAGGGGCAGCAGGGCTTCCAGGTCGGTGCGGCTTATTTGGCCGTCACATTCCTTCAGCACCTTGCCGGTCATGTCCTGGGTGTTGGTTTCCACCCCCAGGCGCAGGGTAACGGTATAACGCTTGTCCTCCACCGGGGACATATCGCACAGGCGGGTGGCCCGGCCCAAAAACAGGGGCAGCACCCCGGTGGCAAAGGGGTCCAAAGTTCCGCCGTGGCCGATGCGCCGCTGGCGGATCATTCCCCGCAGCTTGGCCACCGCGTCAAAGGAGGTAAAGCCTTCCGGTTTATCCAGGCAAAGGATGCCGTGGAACCGGGCATCCTGGCGCTTCACAGGCTCTCCCCGGGGAAATAGTCCCCAATGGCTTTCACCACAGCCATGCCGGCCTCGGCGGGCTTCATGGCAAGAGTGCAGCCGGCGGCACGCTTGTGTCCGCCGCCGCCAAAGCGCTGGCAAACCTCCGAGGCATCCACAAAGTCGCTGCTGCGCAGGCTGATGCGGCAGGTTCCGTCGGCCTGTTCCCGTACGGTAACGCCTACCTCCACCCCTTCGATCTGGCGGGGAATGTTGCTGATGCCTTCCAGCTCGCTTTCTTCCACGCTAAGGCCCTCAAAGGCACTTTGCAGTTGGTACATCAGGGCGCAATGGCCGCCGTAGTGGTATTCCAGGGTTTCCTTCACACGGCTTTCAAAGACCATGCGTTCCCTGCTCACTGTTTCAAAGATGACACGGTTGATGAGGCCGTGGTTGGCCCCGGCTTCGATCATTTTGGAGGCCACAAAGTGGGTGTTGGCGGTGGTGTTGCCATAGCGGAAGCAGCCGGTGTCGGTGGAGGCGCCCAGATAGACGGCGCCGGCCATCTCGGGGGTGATTTGGCACCCCAGGGCCAGCAGCAGCTCATAGATGGCCTCGCAGCAGCTTGCGTATTCGCCCCGCAGCAGCAGGTTTTTGGCATAGCGCTTGTTGCTGGGGTGGTGGTCTACGCAAAGGTCCACACGGTGGCCGTATTCTTCCTCCAAACGTCCCAGCAGGGCGGGGTCGGCCACGTCAACGGTTACGACAAAGCTATCCTCCAGCCCGGCGGTGGTGTCCTCCTGCCCCACCACCATACCGTAGCGGCCGGAGATGGGGTCGGGGCTGTGCAGGCGCACCTGCTTGCCCATATCCCGCAGGGCGTGCAGCAGGGCCATGCCCGAACCGATGGTGTCG
>JAGAPB010000034.1 GCA_017847995.1 Oscillospiraceae bacterium | reverse complement strand
CGCCACCACATTGTCGGGGATATCTTTGGTAACTACGCTGCCTGCGCCAATGACCACATTGCTGCCGATGGTAACACCGGGCATCACATGGGTGCCGCCGCCGATCCACACATTGTTGCCCACCTTGATGGGATGGCTGTATTCCAGATGAACATTGCGGCGCTCGTGATCCACAGGGTGCCCCGCGGTGTAAAAGCCGCACAGGGGAGCGATAAACACATTATCTCCAAAGGTGATCTTTCCGCCGTCCAGGAAGACGCAGCCGTGGTTGGCAAAAAAGTTTTCCCCCACCTCGATGTTATAGCCGTAATCGCACAAAAAAGGGGAGTGGATGGTCAGCTCTTCACCGGTTTTGCCCAACAGCTCCTTCAGCAGCTTGGTGCGGCCCTCGATGTCCGAGGGCTTCAGGTGGTTAAACTCCCAGCATTTATCTTTGCAGGCGTAGTGCTCTTTGATCATTTGGGGGTCTGCGGTGTAGTCGAACAGCAGGCCGGCATCCCGTTTTTCTCTATCGGTCATGGCGTTCCTTCCTTTTTGTTGTTTATTGCAGGGCTTCCCGCATCTTCAGCAGGGCGTCGGTGTTTGGGTCGGTGCAGCTGCTGTGCAGGGTGTACTGCATCCCGCCCACAAACCAGCGGGTGCATTGGCCTTCGGCAAAAGTGAGGGTATCGGAGCCGGTTTGGTCAGCAACCTGCCCAAAGGTGCCGTCAGTAAGGTATATGCCCGAAATATCTTCTTTGGTGGCAGCGGCACGCAGGGTATAGGTGATGCCATCGGCGTCAAACCTATATTGGCCGACGTTTGGCCGGGTGTTGATGACATAAAAGCTTTCGTTTTCGGTGGAAAATCCCTCCGGGGGATGCATCGCACATCCGATTTTGGCATTGATGGCTTCCAGGGTTTCCATCTGTTCCATGGGGTTTGCCAGCCCCACGGAAGGCTCCCCTCCGCCGCAGCCGCAAAGGCAGAGCAAAGCCAAAAGAACGACCAATATTCTTGACATAATACCACCTCGATCCTGTTTCCATCATACACTTTTGCGGAGTTGGAATCAAGGGTTGACGTGATTGACACAAGCCCCCAAAAGGTGTAAAATAGAACAAATGTTCAATCCGATAAACTGGTGTTGACAAACATTTTTAATCAAGATAAGCTTATCCTTAGACCAAGCAGGAAAGGGGAGGAAACCGTGGACCATTTTGAACTGAAAAGCAGCTATCAACCCACCGGCGACCAGCCCCAGGCCATCGAAGCCCTGGCAAACGGTCTGCTGCGGGGCGACAAGGAACAGACCCTGATGGGCGTTACCGGTTCGGGCAAAACCTTCACCATGGCCAATATCATCCAGAGGGTGAACAAGCCCACCCTGGTGCTGGCCCACAACAAGACCCTGGCCGCCCAGCTTTGCACCGAGTTCAAGGAATTCTTCCCCAACAACGCGGTGGAATACTTTGTGTCCTACTACGACTACTATCAGCCTGAGGCCTATATCGCCCAGACCGATACCTACATTGAAAAAGACAGCTCCATCAACGAAGAAATTGAAAAGCTGCGCCATTCGGCTACCTCGGCCCTTTCGGAACGCCGGGATGTCATCATCGTGGCCAGTGTGTCCTGCATCTACACCCTGGGCGACCCCATCGATTACCGCAGCATGGTCATCTCGCTGCGCCAGGGGATGGAAAAGGACCGCGACGAGCTCATCCATAAGCTGGTGGAGCTGCAGTATGAACGCAACGATATCAACTTTATACGCAACAAGTTCCGCATCCGGGGCGATGTTGTTGAGATTTTCCCCGCCTATTCGGGCGACACCGCCATCCGTGTGGAGTTTTTTGGCGACGAGGTGGACCGCATCAGCGAGATCAACACCCTCACCGGCGAGGTAAAAAATGTGGTCAGCCATGTGGCCATCTATCCCGCCTCCCACTACATTGTTTCGGCCGATAAGATTGCCCACGCCATTGAAGAACTGCGGGCCGAATGTGACCAGCGGGTGGAATACTTCCGCAGCGAGGGCAAGCTCATCGAGGCCCAGCGCATTGCCGAACGGGTCAACTATGACATGGAAATGCTGGCCGAAGTGGGCTATTGCAGCGGCATCGAAAACTACTCCCGTGTGCTTTCGGGCCGCGAGCCGGGCAGCATCCCCTGCACACTGCTGGACTATTTCCCCGAGGATTTTGTGCTGTTTGTGGACGAATCTCATGTGACCCTGCCCCAGGTGCGGGGCATGTACGGCGGCGACCGTTCCCGCAAGGAGAATTTGGTCAACTATGGCTTCCGCCTGCCCTCGGCGCTGG
>JAGAPB010000033.1 GCA_017847995.1 Oscillospiraceae bacterium | reverse complement strand
GCGGTACTTGGCGCCGGCCACCAGAGCGCCCATATCCAGCGAAAAGACACGGCGGTCACGCAGGTTCAGGGGTACGTCGCCACGGACGATACGCTGTGCCAGCCCTTCGGCAATGGCGGTTTTGCCAACACCAGGTTCGCCGATCAGCACAGGGTTGTTTTTGCTTTTACGGGAAAGGATGCGGATGACGTCACGAATTTCCTTGTCTCGGCCGATGACCGGGTCCAGTTTCTGGGCTCGGGCAAGCTCCACAAGATCGCTGCCGTACTTTTTCAGCACATCGTAGGTTTCCTCGGGGTTTTCGCTGGTAACACGGGTGCTGCCCCGCACCTGGGAAAGGGCGGCCAGATAGGATTCCCGGGTGATATTCATGCTTTGCAGCAGGTTTTTGATGACCTTTTCGCCCTTGAGGATAAGGCCCAGCATCAGGTGTTCCACCGAGACATACTCGTCCTTCATGGCGGTGGCCTGGGCTTCGGCCTCATTCAGGGCCTGTTCCAGCCCGGCCGAGATATAAATTTTTCCCTGTTCATAGCCGGGTCCGCTCAGCTTGGGCAGCGCCGAAACAAGCTCCAGCGCGCGGTCGGCAGCGGCATTGGGGTCCTGGCCCATTTTCTGCAGCAGTTCGGCATTCAGCGAGTCCTCACCGCTCAGCAAGGCATAAAGCAGATGCTCCTGCCCTACCTGGCTGTTGCCATATTCGTGGCACAGGCTTTGGGCGGCCTGCAGTACCTGGGTGGATTTCTGGGTAAGTTTTTGCAGATTCATAATACTTCTGCCCTCCTTTTCTAATAAAAGGTTGTGTATTTACGGAAGTTGGGATTTGCACTGCTCGTCCCGGCCCGGCCTGCAAAGGGTTTTGTTGGCCCGGCCGAAAGGAGCAGAAAAGGCGTTTTAGCAGAACGTGCAGCCCCGCAGGGCTGCCCGTAGTCTATTGCTTTGTTGAGGTGCGGAACTGCTTCTTAGTACATTCCACCCATGCCCTGCTGGGCAGCCATGGCGGCAGCGGCGGGATCAACTTTTTCAGGCTTGTCGGCCACCAGGGATTCGGTGGTCAGAACCATAGAAGCGACCGAAGCGGCGTTCTGCAGGGCGCTGCGGGATACCTTGGTGGGATCCACGATGCCGCTGGGGATCATTTCACAATATTCTTCCTTGTAGGCATCAAAGCCGTAGCCTACCTTGCCGCTGCGGCGGATGGCGTCGATGATGACCGAGCCTTCCAAACCAGCGTTGGCAGCGATCTGACGGACGGGCTCCTCCAGAGCGCGGCGAACGATGGCGGCACCGGTCTTTTCGTCGCCTTCGCATTCGGCCATAACCTTTTCAACAGCGGGGATGGCGTTGATAAAGGAGGTGCCGCCGCCGGCAACAATGCCTTCTTCCACAGCAGCCTTGGTGGCAGAAAGGGCATCTTCGATGCGCAGCTTCTTTTCCTTCATTTCAATTTCGGTGGCAGCGCCAACCTTGATAACGGCTACGCCGCCGCTCAGCTTGGCCAGGCGTTCCTGCAGCTTTTCGCGGTCAAAGTCGGAAGTGGTGGTTTCGATCTGGGCCTTGATCTGGGCCAGACGGGCCTTGATGGCTTCGGTGCTGCCGGCGCCGTCAACAATAACGGTGTTTTCCTTGGTCACCTTTACCTGGCGTGCACGGCCCAACTGTGCCAACTGAGCGTCCTTCAGTTCATAGCCCAGGTCGGAGCTGATGACCTGGCCACCGGTCAGGATGGCGATATCCTGCAGAATTTCCTTGCGGCGGTCGCCAAAGCCGGGAGCCTTAACACCGACGCAGGTGAAGGTGCCGCGCAGCTTATTGACGATCAGGGTGGACAGGGCTTCGCCTTCAATGTCTTCGGCAATGATCAGCAGCTTTTTGCCGGCCTGAACCACCTGTTCCAGCAGGGGCAGCAGTTCCTGGATGTTGCTGATCTTCTTGTCGGTGATGAGCAGCAGGGCGTCATCCATAACTGCTTCCATCTTGTCGGTATCGGTCACCATGTAGGGAGTGATGTAGCCGCGGTCAAACTGCATGCCTTCCACCACTTCGCTGTAGGTTTCGGCAGTCTTGGATTCTTCGATGGTGATTACACCGTCGGCAGAAACCTTTTCCATGGCGTCGGCGATCAGATCGCCGATCTTTTCGTCACCGCAGGAAACGGTGGCTACACGGGCGATGTCGGCCGAGCCGGTGATCTTTTTGCTGTTGCCGATGATGGCTTCCACAGCGGCGTCAACGGCCTTGTTGATGCCCTTGCGAACGACCATGGGGTTAGCACCGGCGGCAATGTTCTTCATGCCTTCGCGCACCAGGGCCTGAGCCAGAACGGTGGCGGTGGTGGTGCCGTCGCCGGCGGCATCGTTGGTCTTGGTGGCAACTTCCTTTACAAGCTGGGCGCCCATGTTTTCAAAGGGATCTTCCAGCTCGATATCCTTGGCGATGGTTACGCCGTCGTTGGTGATCAGGGGTGCGCCGAACTTTTTATCCAGCACAACATTGCGGCCCTTGGGGCCCAGGGTTACCTTTACGGCATCGGCCAACTGGTCAATGCCGGACTGCAGAGACTTTCTGGCTTCTTCGCCAAATGCAATCTGTTTTGCCATAAGAATCAATCCTCCAAAAGAATATAATCAGAAATTATTCAACGGTTGCCAGGATATCGCTCTGGGAAAGGATGGTGTATTCTTCACCGTCCAGCTTTACCTGGGTGCCGGAGTACTTGCTCATCAGTACCTTGTCGCCAACCTTCAGTTCCATCTTAACTTCCTTGCCATCCACAATGCCGCCGGGGCCTACGGCAACAACTTCGGCTACCTGGGGCTTTTCCTGTGCGGCGGCGGTCAGAATGATACCGCTCTTGGTGGTTTCTTCAGCTTCCACCATTTTGATAACAACGCGGTCACCAAGGGGCTTGATTTTCATGATACATACCTCCAAAGAAATATTGTAAAGCAGAATAATGGATTACTTTGCTCATTTCTGTTAGCACTCAAACTCTTCAAGTGCTAATCACTGTATCTTATTCTATCCATTTACCAAAAAAAATCAAGTCCTTTTTGGCAAAAAATGCAATGGATTTTAGGATTTTACAATTAGTTCACAGTCTGCCCCTTTGTTGATGCGGTTTATGGTTATTTTGTGAACAAGCCGGCAGCCCCTCCTCTTTGAATATGGGCCGGAATAAGGCAAAATAAACGCCCCGCACAGCAAGTGTATGCGGGGCTAGGGTCATTTTCTTCTGTTTTGAGAGATAACAAGCCCCAGCAGGGCAAGCACAGTGCCCACCGCCGACCAGGGGGTGATGGGTTCCTTCAGCAGCAGCACCGAGGCGGCGACCGTCACCACGGGGTCAAGGTAGATGTAGTTGCTGGTGCTGGTGGTGCCGATATCCCGCTGGGCGGTATTCCAGGTAACATAGCACAGGGCCGAGGGTAGTAACCCTAAATAGAGAAATCCAGCCCAATGGGAGGTTTGCTTCAGCGCCTGGAAGTGGAATTCCGGTTGAGTGAGCAGCACCACAGGAACAAGGAACAGCAGACCGTAAAAGAACATCCGTCGGGTGCTTTCCAGCACGGGATAGTCCTCCCCCAGCTTTTTCAGCGATGCGGAATAGAAGGCCCACATCAGCGCCGCCAAAACGGCCAGCAGATCCCCCACGGGGTTCAATGCAAGCCGGGTAACGCCGCCAAAGGTAATGACCGCCACACCGGCCATGGCCACTGCAAACCCGGCAAAAAAACGGGGTGTAAGGCGCTCATCCCGGAAGAGAACACGGTTTACAAGGGCGGTGAAAAAGGGCACCATGGCGATGATGACCGCCACATTTGCAGCCAGGGTGTGCTTCAAAGCCAGGCTTTCCCCCATAAAATAAAGGGTGATGCCAAACAGCCCGGCGGCAGCAAAAAAGAGCTCGTGTTTTGGGCTGTGAAGAGGCATGGCACGGGGCGCCGCGATCCACAGGGCAAGATAGCCCAGGCTGAACCGAAAGAGAATGATCTCCACCGGATCAAAGGTGCGCAGCAGTACCTTGCTGACGATGAAGGTGGTGCCCCAAACGATTACGGTAAAAAGGGCCAGCATATGGCCCCGCAGTGTTCTGTTCACACAGGTTCCTCCGTTGCAACGCAAAGATATTCCGCACAACAAAATGCCTTTTTTGCCCCTTTGTGTCAAGTCAGAACGGAGTCGGTATTCCTATTTATATTATATAGGGCTCCTGGTTGGGCAAAATAGATAAAAAAATTGTTTTAATCCGCCGATGTTTTTGCTTTTTAACTCGCTAAAGCGGATTGACAAAAAAAAGAATTGGGTGTAATATCTAAACAATATTAAAAAAGGCTGTGACGAAGACGGCAAACCCGCATTGCAGCACAGAGAACCGGTGGTTGGTGCGAACCGGTATGCATCGTTTTTGCTTACTCACTTCCGAGCCGGATGACCCAAAGCCACGGCAAGTAGGTTTCCCCGTAAAAGCTGCGTTAAAGCTTACGAACCAACGGAGGTTCCATAAGTGGCGTGCAAACGCAATTTGGGTGGTACCGCGGGTTAATTGGTAAATCCAACCCGTCCCATATTTTGGGGCGGGCTGTTTTTATTTGGGCAGACAATTTGCCTGCTTAAAAATTGTTTTCAATTTTTCGAGATTTGGAGGAAAATGAAATGAAAAAGATCCTTGCTATGTTGATGGCACTGCTGATGGTGCTGTCTATGGCCGCTTGCGGTGGCAATGAAGCCCCCGAAGCAGAAGCTCCTGCTGTTGACGCTCCCGAAGGCGCAACCGTACTGAAGATCGGCGGCGTTGGCCCCCTGACCGGCGGTGCTGCCATCTACGGCAACGCTGCAAAGCACGGTGCCGAAATTGCTGTTGAAGAAATCAACGCCCTGGGCGGCGAATTTGTTTTCGACCTGCGCTATGAAGACGACGCCCACGACGCCGAAAAGTCTGTTAACGCCTACAACACCCTGAAGGACTGGGGCATGCAGATCTTCCTGGGTTCGGTAACTTCCACCCCCGGCGTTGCCACCTCTGTTGAAGCCAATGCCGACAACATGTTCTACCTGACCCCCTCTGCTTCTTCCACCGACGTTCTGGGCGGCGTTGAAAACCCCCTGACCGGTACCGTTGACATTGCCCGCAAGGCCAACATCTTCCAGATGTGCTTTGTAGACCCCAACCAGGGCTCCGCTTCCGCACAGTACATCTATGAAAAGCACCTGGGCGAAAAGGTAGCCATCATCTACAAGAACGACGACGTTTATTCCACCGGCATCTACAACAGCTTTGTTGCCAAGGCTGAAGAACTGGGCCTGAATATCGTCTCCACCACCACCTTCACCACCGACAGCCAGAACGACTTCTCCGTTCAGATCGCTGACGCCAAGGACAAGGGTGCTGACCTGATCTTCCTGCCCATGTACTACGATGCAGCTTCTCTGATCCTGACCCAGGCTGATGCCATCGGTTACGACCCCACCTTCTTTGGTGTAGACGGCATGGACGGCATCCTGACCGTTGAAGGCTTTGACACCACCCTGGCCGAAGGCGTTATCCTGCTGACCCCCTTCAACGCTGACGCTGAAGACGAAGCCACCAAGTCCTTTGTTTCCAAGTACCAGGAAGCTTATGGCGAAGTTCCCAACCAGTTTGCCGCTGACGCATACGACTGCGTATACGCCATCTACGAAGCTCTGCAGGGCTCCGGCGTTGCCTCCGATGCTTCTTACAGCGACCTGTGCGACCTGCTGGTTGCCAAGTTCACCGGTTCTGACTTTGTATTCAACGGCCTGACCGGCGAAGACATGACCTGGGACGCCACCGGTGCTGTATCCAAGGCCCCCAAGGGCATGGTCATCGAAAATGGCGCCTATGTTGGCATGGACTGATCCCCTGTTCAATCACACATTGTAAAAAAGCACTGGGAGGGCCGCAAAACGCGGCTCTCCCAATGCTTGCATTTTAAAGACCAAACAGGAGATAGAAAGCTGATGGATTTTGACGTAAAAAATCGCTTTCCGCCGGCTGTCTACGGCCTGTTTGCAACACATAATGAGGTGAAATTGTGCTGACCTTTCTGAACCATCTGATCAACGGCATCAGCCTGGGCAGCGTATACGCCATCATCGCATTGGGCTATACCATGGTTTACGGTATTGCCAAAATGCTCAACTTCGCCCACGGCGATGTTATCATGGTTGGTGCCTACGTTTGCTTCTTTGCCGTTTCTTCCTTTGGTCTTCCCCCGGTTTTGGGTGTGCTGCTGGCAATGCTGGTGTGCACCATCCTGGGCATGACCATTGAACGTCTGGCTTACAAACCCCTGCGTCAGGCTCCTTCGCTGGCTGTTCTGATCACCGCCATCGGTGTCAGCTACTTTTTGCAGAACAGCGCCCAGCTGCTGTGGGGCAGCAACCAGAAAATGTTCCCCGCTTTCCTCAGCGGCGACGGCATTTCTCTCTTCCGCGGCCAGATCAATATTTCCACCGTTACCGTTGTCACCATCATTGCCTGCGTCATCATCATGCTGGTACTGACCTTCTTTACCAACAAGACCAAGATGGGCAAGGCCATGCGCGCCTGTTCGGAAGACAAGGGCGCCGCTCAGCTGATGGGCATCAATGTTAACTCCACCATTTCCATGACCTTTGCCATCGGCTCTGCCCTGGCTGCCATTGCAGGCGTGCTGCTCTGCTCGGCCTACCCCACTCTGATCCCCACCACCGGCTCCATGCCCGGTATCAAGGCCTTTACCGCCGCAGTTTTCGGCGGCATTGGCTCCATCCCCGGCGCCATGCTGGGCGGCATCCTGCTGGGCATCATCGAGATTTTTGCCAAGGCATATATCTCCACCCAGGTTTCGGATGCCATTGTGTTCGCCGTACTTATCATCGTTTTGTTGGTAAAGCCCTCGGGCCTGCTTGGCAAGCCCATCCGTGAGAAAGTTTGAGGTGGCCGATATGAAAAAGATTCTTCAAAACAAAGCCACCCGTTCCAACTATATCACCTACGGCGGCGTCATTCTTGCCTTTATTCTGCTGCAGGGTCTTTCGGCCGCCAACGCCCTGTCCTCTTCCCTTAAGGGCCAGTTGGTTCCCATCTGCGCCTATGTTGTAATGGCACTTTCGCTGAACCTGACCGTTGGCGTTTTGGGCGAACTGAGCCTTGGCCACGCCGGCTTTATGAGTGTTGGCGCTTTCGCCGGTGCCGTTGCCGCTTCGGCCATGACCGAATCTGTGGCTGCCGAGCCCATCCGTCTGGCCATCGCCATGGTCATCGGTGCCGTGTTCGCCGGTGTTGCCGGTGTTCTCATCGGCATCCCTGTACTGCGCCTAAATGGCGACTACCTTGCCATCGTTACCCTGGCTTTTGGCGAGATCATCAAGTCCATCATCAACAACCTCTACATCGGCATTGATGTAAACGGACTGCACGCCAGCTTCCTTAACAACAACATCACCTTTGCCGAAGGAGGCCGCATGATCCTCAGCGGCCCCATGGGCATTCCCGGCATCCAGAAGATCTCCACCTTCACCGCCGGTTTCATTCTGATCATGATCACCCTCATCGTCATCTTTAACCTGGTGAACAGCCGTTCCGGCCGTGCCATCATGGCCCTGCGCGACAACCGCATTGCCGCCGAATCGGTGGGCATCCCCGTTACCAAGTATAAGATGATGGCCTTTGTTACCTCGGCTGCTTTGGCTGGTGCCGCAGGCGCCCTCTTCTCTTTGGGCCAGAACACCATCATCGCTTCCAAGTTCGACTTCAATACCTCCATTCTGATCCTGGTATTCGTCGTGCTGGGCGGCCAGGGCCGCATGTGGGGCTCCATCATTGCCGCCGCCGCCCTTACCGTTCTACCCGAAATGCTGCGTGAATTTGCCGACTACCGTATGCTCATTTACGCCATCGTGCTGATCGTGGTAATGCTGTTCACCAACAGCGCAGGCGCAAAGCAGTTTATATCCAAGGTAAAGAGCATCTTTATGCGTGATATTGAAGGAGGTGAGCAGAATGGCTAACCAGAAACTTGTTCAGATCCCCAGTGACTCGTTGCTGCCCGAACGCGACGCCGACAAGCTGCCCATTCTGCGCGCACTGCATCTGGGCATCGACTTTGGCGGCCTCACCGCTGTTGATGATTTTAACATCAGCGTTGGCCGTACCGAAATTTGCGGCCTGATCGGCCCCAACGGTGCAGGCAAAACCACCGTTTTCAACCTGCTGACCAAGGTTTACCAGCCCACCCGCGGCACCATCCTGATCGACAGCATTGACACCCACGGCATGAACACTGTACAGGCCAACCAACTTGGCATTGCCCGTACCTTCCAGAACATCCGACTGTTCAACAACCTGTCGGTGGAAGACAACATCAAGATCGGCCTGCACAACCAGATGCATTATTCCATGCTGGGCGGCATCCTGCGTCTGCCCAACTACTGGATCGAAGAAAACGCCGCTCACAAAAAGGCCCTGGAGCTGCTGGACATCTTTGGCATGGCTGATTTGGCCGACGCAAAGGCCGGTTCCCTGCCCTATGGTGCGCAGCGCCGTCTGGAGATCGTTCGCGCCCTGGCAACCAATCCTAAGCTGCTGCTGTTGGATGAACCCGCCGCCGGCATGAACCCCGCCGAAACCGCCGAGCTGATGGAAAACATCCGCGGCATCCGCGACAGGTTCCAAATCGCCATTATGCTGATCGAACACGACATGAGCCTGGTCATGAATGTTTGCGAAGCCATTGCCGTTCTCAACTACGGCAAGATCATCGCCAAGGGTACTCCTCAGGAGATCCAGTCCAATCCCCAGGTAATCGAAGCCTATTTGGGCAAAAAGAAGGAGGGCTAAAACATGGCGCTGCTGAGTGTTAATGACATCAATGTATACTACGGAAGCATCCACGCCATCAAGGGCGTTTCCTTCGAGGTCAACGAGGGCGAAGTTGTGACCCTGATCGGTGCCAACGGCGCCGGCAAGTCCACCATTCTGAACACCGTTTCGGGCCTGCTGCACAGCAAAACCGGCTCCGTCGCTTTTGACGGGCAGGATATTGGCGGTGTTGCCCCCCACAACATTGTTAAGATGGGCATGGCCCACTGCCCCGAAGGCCGCCGCGTTTTCTCCCAGCTTACCGTTGAAGAAAACCTGCAGATGGGCGGTTTCACCCGTCCCTCTTCCGAAATTCCCCAGAGCATGGAAGAGGTTTATACCCAGTTCCCCCGACTGAAGGAACGCCGCCGCCAAATCGCCGGCACCCTTTCGGGCGGTGAACAGCAGATGCTGGCCATGGGCCGCGCTTTGATGAGCAGCCCCAAGCTGCTGCTGCTGGACGAGCCCTCCATGGGTCTGGCTCCTATCCTTGTTGCACAAATTTTTGACATCATCGACCAGCTGCACAAGGCCGGCAAAACCATTCTTCTGGTTGAACAGAACGCCCAGATGGCACTTTCCATCGCCACCCGCGGCTATGTTCTGGAAACCGGCAAGGTGGTACTGACCGGCGAAGGCCGTGACCTGCTGGTAAACGATGCCGTGCGCAAGGCCTACCTGGGCGAATAACCCACAAAAACTCCATACAAATCATTTTCAAACCCCCGACGGAACTCCGCCGGGGGTTTGCTTTTCTGTGCCGCTGGTGATAGAATAACGACATGGAGAGTGATAACAATGATTCGACACATCTATCTGATCAAACTGCACGAAGGTGTGGACGTTCAGGCTGCCATTGATAAAATGATGAGCCTGAAGGAACATATCCCCTATATAAAGGCCATGGAGTGCGGCACCGACTTCAAACACGACGGCAACTCCTGGGAGGTGTGCGAAATGTGCACCTTTGAAAACCGTGAGGATTTTATCCGTTTTGGCGCCGACCCCTATCACGCCGAGGTGCGCAAATATATGGCTGATAAAATCAAAGAAGGCGCAAAAATCGACTACGAGGTATAAAAATACCCCCCTGCAGGAATTTCTGCAAGGGGGTTTTTGTTTTTTATCCAAGCCATCCTTGATAATAAGCAATGGCGCCCAGCACCGCACCAATTACGGAAAAAACGGCGGTGGAAAGAACGACCGGGATCACTTTCCGCATGTTTTCCAAACTCATCGCTCCTTTTTTTAGTTTTGCAGCGGGGCACGCCACAGGCCGCCAAGGGCATCGCTGGGCATCTGCCAGTCGCCCCGGGGCGAAAAGCCCACCGACCCCACCTTGGG
The DNA here is from genome assembly GCA_017847995.1 of Oscillospiraceae bacterium. GTDB lineage: Bacteria > Bacillota > Clostridia > Oscillospirales > Ruminococcaceae > Heteroruminococcus. Next base: position 6,196 of record JAGAPB010000033.1, on the reverse strand, counting down.
GCCATCGGGCAGGCAGGAACGCTTGAACTGCTGGGCAAAGAAGCGCCGCAGGAAGGTATCCAGCCATTTGCGGATGGTTTCGGCGTCGTATTCACCTGCAAAGGCGCGGCAGGCCATCCAATAGATCTTTTCGGCGGTGAAGCCGCAGCGCACCACATAGTAGAGGAAGAAGTCGTGGAGCTCGTAGGGGCCAACCAGGTCTTCGGTCTTCTGGCTGATGACCCCATCCTTGGCGGGCAGCAGCTCGGGGCTTACGGGGGTATCCAGAATATCCCGCAGGGTGCTGCTGAGAAGGGCATCCCCGCTTTGTTCGGCGGCGTAGGCCACCAGGTGGCGCACCAGGGTTTTGGGGATAGCGCCATTTACACCGTACATGGACATATGGTCCCCGTTATAGGTGGCCCAGCCCAGGGCCAGTTCCGAAAGATCGCCGGTACCGACGACCATACCGTTACACTGGTTGGCCATATCCATCAGCACCTGGGTACGTTCCCGGGCCTGGCTGTTTTCATAGGTGACGTCGGTGTTGGACTCATCCTGACCGATGTCGGCAAAGTGCTGGCGCACGGCTGCGGTGATGTTGACACAGCGCAGGTCGGCGCCCAATGCCTCGCAAAGGCGTTCGGCGTTTCCTTTGGTGCGGGCGGTGGTGCCAAAGCAGGGCATGGTGATGGCCATCAGGTCGGTGCGGGGACGGTTCAAGCTATCCAAAACTTTGGCTGCTACCAACAAAGCCAGGGTGGAGTCCAGCCCGCCCGAAACACCGATGACCAGCTTACTGCTGTTGGTGTGGGCCACACGCTTGCGCAGCCCGGCAGCCTGCATCTCCAGGATGGCGCTGCAGCGGGCGTCCCGTTCGGCCTTGTCATCGGGAATGAAAGGCATCTGGGGAATGGTGCGGGTGAAGGTTTCGGTATCCTTCAGTTCAAAGGAAACCACCTCGTAGCCGGTGCGGTCCACCGCAAAGGTGTTGGCGCGGCGGCGTTCAGCGCACAGGCGCTGGAGGTCAAGATCGGCAACGGCGGTTTTGCCGCTGAAAAGCTAGGTTTCTGCCAGCAGCTTGCCGTTTTCGGTAATCAGATTATGGCCGGCAAACACCAGGTCGGTGGTGGACTCCCCTTCTCCCGCATTGGCAAACACATAGCCGCAGCGCAGGCGGGCGGACTGGCTCTTTACCAGTTCGCGGCGGTAGTCGGCCTTGCCCACCAGTTCACATCCGGCGGCCGAGTTGAGGATGAGGGTGGCCCCGGCCTGTGCGTGCAGCATAGAGGGAGTCACAGCGGCCCAAAGGTCGGTGTCCAGCTCGGCGGCCAGCACCAGCTCGGGCATATCGGCACATTCAAACAGCAGGCGGGTACCAAAGGGAACCTCCTGGCCGCAAAGGGAAACAATGCCGTTCCGGCGGCCGGGCGCAAAGTGGCGCAGCTCGGCCGATTCGCCGTGGTTGGCCAGGTGCTGCTTGGGCACGACCCCCAAAATGCAGCCTGCGCACAGCAGAACGGCGCAATCGTAAAGCTTCTGGTGATAGTTCAGGGGCATCCCCACCGAAAGCACCATGGAAAGGTCGGCGGTTTCTTCCAGAACCGTCTTAAGTCCTTCCACCGCCCCCTGCAGCAAAGGCTGCTGCAAAAAAAGGTCGCCGCAGGTGCTGCCGGTCAGGCAAAGCTCGGGGAAAACCGCCACCTGTACGCCATCCTGGGCAAGTTCTTTCGCCGTTTTAACAATTTGGCTGGCGTTATAGGGCACATCGGCCACACGCAGCCGGGGGCTGGCGGCAGCTACACGAACAAAACCGTATTTCATCATAAAACCAAACTTCCTTTCTATAAAGGCATTGGGATCACTTTACTATTTTCTCAATCCAACAGGAATTGATGGATGGCGTGAGCCACGCCCGAGTGGTTGCGGTCCAGGGTGACATAGTCGGCAGCCTGCTTGATAAAATCTTCGGCATTGCCCATGGCCACACCGACCTTGGCGGCCTGGATGGCCCGCAGGTCATTTTCGCTGTCGCCGATCATCATCATGTTCTCCCACCCAAGGTTCAAATGCTCCAGCAGCTTGGTCAGGCCGTTAAGCTTGTCCATCCCGCTTTGGAACACCTCCAGGCTGTAGTAGGAGGAGAAGGTGGAATCGAACCCGGGCAGGGCGATCATCTCTTCCTTGATGCGGCCCAGCAGCTCGTGGTCCCGGTTGGGGATATAATACTTGATGCTCCTGTACTGGTTTTGGTCAATTTCGGTCAGCACATCGTCCATCCACACCTGGGTATCCCGGAACATTTTGACGTAGGTTGCGTTGAAGATTTCGTCATTGAACTTTTCGTAAAATCGCTTGGGGCAGCAGGAAGCGTCATCCACATAAACCTGGTACAAAACGTTGTACTTTTCCAGCCGGCGAACGGCCTCTCGAGCCAGTTCGGGGTCAAAGGAGGAAAGATAGATGGGCCTTTGGGCGCGGTGGTCATAAATGATCGAACCGTTGCAATGCAAAGAGTAGTTGCAGCCGCCGATGGCCTCGATGGCAAAGCGGGATTCGCACAACAGGCGTCCGGTGCTGGGCACCACCTCAATCCCCTTTTCCCGGGCCCTGCGGATGGCCTCTATATTTTCGGGCGTTACTTCGTTTTGTTTGTTCAGCAGGGTGCCATCCAGGTCGATGGCAATGACCTTAATATCCAAGGGTATTCCTCCGTTTTGCTAAAAGACCAATTTTTCACAAATACAGCATACCACATTTTGCCCCGCTGCGGTAGCCAAAAAGCCCCCAAACCGTTCAAAACACCGCATTTTCTACCAAATGAACAAAACCCAAAATCGCAGGCTTTTCTTTTTGCTCCGCACAGGGTATAATACGGAAGTAATGTGGCGCCAAAGGAGGAAGCGTTATGGGCAACAAAGTTTTGATCGGCATGAGCGGCGGTGTGGACAGTTCCACAGCGGCACTGCTTTTGCAGCAGGCCGGGCACGAGATCTGCGGCTGCACCATGCGCCTGTATGTATGTCCCGGCAGCTCCCCCACCGACATCGAAGATGCAAAAAAAGTGGCTCAGCGGCTTGGGGTAGAACACATCACCCTTGACCTGCAGGATCATTTCAAACAGAATGTCATCGAGCCCTTTACCCATGGGTACCTGTGCGGCGAGACCCCCAACCCCTGCATCGAATGCAACCGCACCATCAAGTTTGGCCAAATGCTGGAAGAAGCCCGCAAGCTGGGCATGACCCACATTGCCACGGGGCACTACGCCCAGGTGGAATTCAGCGAAACATACGGCCGCTGGGTGGTGAAAAAGGCGGTGGACCACACCAAAGACCAGAGTTATGTGCTGTATGTGATGAGTCAGGACCAGTTGTCCCACACCTACTTTCCCCTTGGGGGCATGACCAAGCCCGAGGCACGCGCCATTGCCGAAGAAAACGGCTTTGTGAACGCCCACAAACCCGACAGCCAGGATATCTGCTTTGTGCCCGACGGCGACTACGCCGGATTTTTGACCGGGGTGATGGGGGTGGAAAGCAAGGAAGGCGACTTTGTGGATGCCAACGGAACCGTTTTGGGCCGGCACAAGGGGGTCATCCACTACACCATCGGCCAGCGCCGCGGGCTGAACATCAGCTTTGGCAAGCGGGTTTTTGTCATTGGCAAAGACGCCGCCGCCAACACCGTCACCCTGGGGGACGACATCGACCTGCATGTTTCCAGCTGCTTGGTGCGTGACCCCAACTGGGTGGCCCTGGAGGGGTTGACCCAGCCTGTGCGGGCAACGGTAAAGACCCGTTACAGCCAAAAAGAAGTTTCCGCCACCCTTTCCCCTGCCCCAAACGGACGGATCCTGGTGGAATTTGACCAGCCCCAGCGGGCCCCCTCGCCGGGTCAGGCCGCCGTTTTCTACGATGATGACATCGTGCTGGGGGGCGGCACCATCACAGCCGAATAACACAAAACGGGTAAAAGGGTTTGACTCCCTTCTACCCGTTTTTTCATTTTACCGTAAACTCGCAAATAGTGCTGTAATGGTAAACGTCCTCCATGCCGTCGCCGTGGAACAGAATGGCACGGTAGCTGCCCGGCTTCAGGTTGCCGCCCAGCAGCTTGCTCCATTTTACCGTGTGGGTATAGCTTTCCCCTTTTCCCACCGCCCAGGGCTCGGCAAAATAATGCTTGTTGGAAAGAATGCGGTGCCAGCCATCCTCCTGCCAAACTTCGATGCGGGGCGCCTTGCGGCTGAATTCCAAAGTGAGGTAGCGGTCGCTGTTGTTGACCACCGTGATTTCCCCCTCACTTCGGTTGGCAGAAATGGTGAAGCTGACCCCTTCCTTGGGATTTGGTTCGAAGTCGCTCGGCTCCTTCCAAACATCATACCCGGGCAGGCCGAAGATCAGCGCATACAGAAAAACGGCCAAAACCACCAGGAGCAGCAAAACAATATATTTCTTTTTCACGCTGCACCTCCGTTACAGGACGGCAAAATACTCCTCAATGGCCTTTCGGTCGGCTCTTACGCTGCCCTGCACCAGAGCCTTGTCGCCGCCGCCCCGACCGTTCAGGGCCTGGTTCCAGTCTTTGCACAGAGGGCGCAGGTCGATGTGGTGGCAGCAGACGGCATAGCGGAAGATGCTGTCCTCGGCCCGGCAGAACACCGCCGAAATGCCGCTGCGTTTTTCGCCCAGCAGGGCGGCAAAACGGCGCAGGTCGTTGGTAGCAAGGCCCTCTTCAAACAGGCAGAGAGTCCCCTCTTTTTCCACCCCTTCGGCCATCAGTTGGAACAGCTTATCCTGGGTCTCGGCCAGTTTGAGCTTGAGGACATCCTGCTGTGCGGCAAGCTGGGCCACCGCCTGGGCTACCCCGGCAGGGGGTGCCGAAAGCTGGTGGGAAATATCCATCACGCTTTGGTCTTTGGCGTTATAGTCATCCAGAGCGCGCTGGCCGCACAGAATATTGACCCGGATTCCGCCCTTGTACTTCTGGGGCTGCAGCAGCTTGATCATGCCGATCTGGCCGGTGGTGGGCACGTGGGTGCCGCAGCAGGCACAGCAGTCGGCCTGGGGCACGGTGATGATGCGCACCTGGCCTTCCAGTTCTTTTTTGCTGCGGTAATCCAGCGCCTTCAGGGCGTCGGCATCGGGGAAAGTCTCCTCCACCGGAATATTCTGCTGCACTACAGCGTTGGCAAGGCGCTCCACCCGGCGCAGCTCGTCGGGGGTCAGTTCCACGCTGAGGTCGATGGTAACGACCTCTTCGCCCATGTGGAAGCCCACATTGTCGGCGCCATAGAGGCGGTGGGCAATGCCCGAAACGATATGCTCCCCGGTGTGGTGCTGCATCTGGCAGAAGCGGAACTCCCAGTCGATTTTGCCCTCCACCTGTTTGCCCACCTCCAGGGGTCGTTCCAGCAGGTGCAGGATACGGTCGCCGCTTTCCCGCACGTGCAGAACGGGCTGACCGTCCAGGGTTCCCCGGTCGGCGGGCTGGCCGCCCCCTTCGGGATAAAAGCAGGTGCGGTCCAGTTCCACCGCAAAGCGGTCCTTATATTCTTCGCATCCAAGCACCTGTGCCGAAAATTCGGTCTGACACACATCCTGTCGGTAAAGCAGTTCGGTCTTCATCTCTTCACATCCTATTGCTTGATAGACCCAGTATAACCCATCCCCCGGTGGTTTTTCAATAGCACCGCAAGGCTCTGTGCTTCCCTTCTTTCAAATGCTGTTATCCATTTTTGACATATTCCGTAACAAAATTTTGGCCCTACTGCGGATTTCGTTTTTTGGGGGGATTTGATATAATGAAATTGGTCATAAATTTTGTCTGGAAACAGGCAATTATCTGCCCTTGGACGAAAAAGGGCTCTTAGATTTGAAAGGAGCAAACATACTATGGAAAAGAAGTATCTGTTGGGTATTGACAACGGCGGTACCTCGCTGAAGGCCGGCCTGTACGACCTGGAAGGCAAGGAAATTGCCACCGCAAACCACAGCGTTACCCAGATCATGCCCCGTGATGGCTGGATTGAACGCTCTTTGGATGAAGTTTGGGAAGCCAACTGTATTATCATCCGCAAGGTAATTGAAAAGGCAGGCATTGACCCCGCCGATATTCTGGGTGTTGCCGCCACCGGCTATGCCAACGGCGCCATCTTTATGCAGGAAAACGGCGAACCTGCTATGCCCAACTGCATCCTTTCGGGCGACCTGCG
>JAGAPB010000002.1 GCA_017847995.1 Oscillospiraceae bacterium | reverse complement strand
GCCAATGGCCGAAGCGGGCACATTCGTGCCCGACGCCCGTGCGGCGCGCCTCATCAGGTGGGCTCTGCCCCCCTTATGTATTCCCCCCGGCCTTCCGGCGGAGATTTTTAAAAACGAAAGCACCCTCATTTTTCGTGAGGGTGCTTTTTGTATCCGAAAACCACGCGATAGTCGCATGGATTAAAACCTTAAGGGATAAAAATTGAGCCTCCCTCTGACGAGGGAGGTGGCTTTTTGATTTGCAAAAAGCCGGAGGGAGAGATTGAGCAGGGAAACAACAAAAAACGAAAAAGTTATTATTGGGCAGGTTCAATCTTTTTTTCGGGCCAGAATGAACCCGGCCACTGCCACGACCAGCAGGATGGGGGCAAGCCGGACAAACAGCCATTCAAAGGCATGAAAGATGACCCCCACGACGGCGGTTTCGGGGTCGTTGTAGTTCCAGTGCAGATAAGGGCTGCCCAACAAGGCCAAAACCACAAAAATTGCGATGACCACCGCCCCCAGGGCAACAAACAGCCGGCGAAGGTTTTTCCTTCGATCGTCCTTTCTTCGGGCAAGCTGCAGGTTTATGACCTCCAGCTTTTCACAAATCGTCTTCAGGTCATCGGTTTGGGCTTGGGCAATGGCTTCCCCCAACAGAATATTTACAGGGGTGTTCAGGGCTTCAGAAAGGGCGAGCAGCATATCAGAATCGGGCACCGAAAGGCCTTGCTCCCATTTCGAAACGGTTTGCCGCACCACATTCAGTTTGACGGCAAGTTCCTGCTGGGAAAGACCCTTGGCTTTTCGAAGTGTTTTGATATTTTGGTTTAGCATCAGGGACGCCTCCTATCTTCGGGTGTTACCGCCATTATAAAGTTTACCGGCCGTTGCCGCAAGCAACGGGAATTGACATTACTGTGGTTTGAAGGAAAAAGGCGGGGGTTTTCTCCGGGGTGGTTTTCTGCTATACTGATTAAAAGGAGAAATTCTTGATTTTTGAGGGAAACTTCTGCCCAAAATGGAAAATGCTGCTGCAAAAGCAGCAAAAGGGCAAGATCCCGCCACTATAATTAGGAAAGAACCTGCCCCCACCGGGCTTTGTGATAGAAAGGAAGCCACGCCATGAAAAGCAAGCTGATGAAAACCGTAAGTATCCTGATCGTTACCCTGGTCATGGTGCTTTGCTCGGTGCCTGCCCAGGCAGCCTATACCCCCGATTTTGACCTGCAAAGTGAGACCGTGCTGCTGCTGAACATGGATACCGGCAAGGTGATGTATGAAAAGAACGCCGACGCCAGGGTCTACCCCGCATCGCTGACCAAGATCATGACCGCCATTCTGGCACTGGAAAATGTGGAAGACCTGGACGGCACCAAGGTGGCCCTGAAGCAGTACATCCAGGATATGCTTTACGGCAAAAACGCCTCGCTGGGCGGCATTCTGCTGGGCGAAGAAGTTTCTATGCGGGGGCTGCTGTATGCCTCGATGCTGCAGTCGGCCAACGAAGCCTCACTGATGATCGGGGACTATCTGGGGGACGGCAGCCTGACCCAGTTTGCCGAAATGATGAACGACAAGGCCAAGGAGCTGGGCTGCACCGGCACCAACTTTGTAAACCCCAACGGCCTGCACGACGAAAACCACTACACCACCGCCCGCGATATGGCCAAAATTGCGGCCTATGCCATGCAAAACCCGGAATTTGTGGAGATCGTCAACACCGTTTCGATGGACATTGGCCCCACCAATAAGCACGAACAACTGGTGGAGATCACCACCAACAAGGTGATCGTACCCTCCAGCATCTACTATAACCCCGCCGTAAGCGGCATCAAAACCGGTACCCTGGACGAAGCCGGACGCTGCTTTGTTTCCACTGCCACCAAGGATGGCTTTACCTATCTGCTGGTGCTGATGGGCGCCCCTTTTTATAACGAAGACGGCACCTTTATGGAGACCATGATCAACTTTGAAGAGACCAACAAGCTTTACGATTGGGTCTTTGACAGCTTCAAGGTAAAGACTGTGATGGAAAAGGGCCGCTATATCGCCGATGTTCCGGTGCGCCTTTCTTATGAAAAGGATGTGGTTGGCCTGGTGGCCGACGCACGGCTGACGGCTCTGATCCCCGCCGATGTGGAAACCAGCAGCGTGCAGCTTGTGCCCACCCTGCCCGAAAGCATTGACGCCCCGGTGAAGAAGGGGGACAAGGTGGGCAGCGTGAAGCTGGTGCTGGCCGGCGAAGAGCTGGGCGAAGTGGATCTGGTGGCCAACGAGTCGGTGGAAATGAGCAAGATCCTTTACTATTACGACCAGGCCATGGAGCTGCTGGACAGTTTCTGGGCCAAGTTCGCCATTCTCTTTGTGGCGCTGCTGGTGGTGGCCTATATCGCCCTGATGATTTTGATGAACAAGCACAACCGCAAGCGCCGCATGAACCAAAAGCGCCGCCGCAACCTATAACTGCAAAGACCTCTCCCGCCGGAGGGGTCTTTTTTGAGGGTAAAACTGCACAAATGTGCAAAAACGGCCGAAATCGTTGACTTTGTTTTTTGTGGATACTACAATATTAGTCCCCGGGAATGAAAGAACACAAGGCGAAAGATTCCCGGAACAAACCAACCGCCCCACCGGGGCAGAAAGAGGCATGTTATGGTAAAATGCATGACCGGTTTTGGCCGGGCCCAGGAGATCCTGGAGGGCCGTGAGATCACCGTCGAGGTGCGCTCGGTCAACCACCGTTATTTCGAATTTTCTTCCCGTGTGCCCCGCGCCCACGCCTATCTGGAAGAACGGCTGAAAAGCTATGTGCAGAAGAGGGTCTCCCGCGGCAAGGTGGACGCCCTGATCACCATCGTCAACCTGAACAGCGGCGACACCGATGTGCAGATCAACCACAGCCTGGCCAAGGAATATTTGGATGCCCTGCGGGGCATGGGTGAAGAGCTGGGCCTGCCCGATGACGTCACCATTTCCTCGCTGGCCCGCTTTGGCGACATCTTTGTGGTGCGCAAAACCGCCGAGGACGCCGACGCCGTTTGGGCCCTGGTGGAGCAGGTGGCCAAAAAGGCCCTGGACGCCTTTGTGCAGATGCGTCAGACCGAGGGCGTACGGATGAAGGAAGACATCCTTTCCCGCCTGAGCGGCATCGAAGAGATGGTTGCCAAGGTGGAGGAACAGAGCCCCCGCACCCTGGAAGCCTACCGTGCCCGCCTGACCGCCCGCATGGAAGAGGTGCTGGCCGACACCAACGTTGACCACGCCCGCATTTTGCAGGAAGCCGCCCTGTTTGCCGACCGCATTGCCGTGGACGAGGAAACGGTGCGCCTGCGCAGCCACATCGCCCAGTTCCGCACCATTCTGGAAAGCCCCGAGGCCGTGGGCCGCAAGCTGGACTTTTTGGTGCAGGAAATGAACCGCGAGACCAATACCATCGGCAGCAAGGCCCAGGACCTGGAAATTGCCCATGTGGTGGTGGATATCAAAAGCGAGATCGAAAAGATCCGCGAACAGATCCAGAATATTGAATAAGTGAGGAATTACCGATGAACGATTACAATGCGGTCATTTTTGTGCTGGCTTTGGTGGCTGGCGTGGTAATAGGGTTCTTTTACAAAGGAAATAACCGCAACAAGAAATTGTAAGTCAGAATAGGACGAGAAGAGAAAGGACATTGAAATGGAACAGAACGTTTTTCAGATGCTGCTGCAGGCCAAAGTTGGCCCCCTGCCCATGCTGCTGGTGATGGCCCTGCTGATGTTCGGCCTGCCTGCCATCGCCGCCGGCATATGCATCCTGAAGTACAACAAGGATAAGAAAGATAAATAAGAGGTGTTTGGCATGAAAGAAGCCGCAAGCATTGGCATCATTGGCGGAGCCGACGGCCCCACCGCTGTGTTTGTTACCGGCAATCCTGCCTGGCTGATCGCCGCGGCTGTTGTCGCCGTGGTGGTCGTGGTGGGGGGCGCCGTTGCCCTTTATTTGCACCACAAAAACAAAAGTGACCAATAAAAAGGAGAATATGTGATGGTTAGAGTTGCGATTTTGCCCATGGTCCTGATTTTGCTTGTCCTCGGCCTTTTGGCAGGGGTTGCTCTTGGCCTCTATTTCCACAACAAAAACAAAGACTGATCTCTGCGCTTTAATGACAAAAGGAGAGTAGCTATGAAACTCATCAACATTGGCTTTGGCAATATGGTGTCGGCCGGACGCCTGGTGGCCATTGTCAGCCCCGAATCGGCCCCCATCAAGCGCATCATCCAGGATGCCCGCGACCGCGGCAGCCTGATCGACGCCACCTATGGCCGCCGCACCCGCGCCGTCATCATCACCGACTCGGACCATGTCATCCTGTCGGCCGTACAGCCCGAAACTGTGGCCAACCGTGTGGTGGACTATGAGGATGATACCGAGGAGATGGAAGATGATGACTAAAGAAAGAGGCCAGCTTATCGTGTTTTCCGGGCCTTCCGGCGTGGGCAAGGGCACCATCCTTGCCAAATATATGGAAGGCCGCCGGGATATTTGCTATTCCGTTTCGGCCACCACCCGTTCCCCCCGCCCCGGCGAGGTGGATGGGACCCACTATTTCTTCTGGACCAAAGAAAAGTTTGAAGAAATGATAGCCGCCGGGCAGATGCTGGAATATGCCCAGTACAACGGCAACTATTACGGCACCCCCAGGCAGTTTGTGGAAGAAAAACTGGCCGCCGGGATGAATGTGGTGCTGGAGATCGAGGTGCAGGGCGCTGCCAAGGTGCGTGCCGCCTGCCCCGAGGGGTTGTTCATCTTTGTGCTGCCCCCCAGCTTTGAGGTGCTGCGCAGCCGCCTGACCGACCGCGGGACCGAAGATGCCGCCACCGTGCAGAAAAGGCTGGACGCCGCCCTGGGCGAACTGCGCCAGGCCGCCAGCTATGATTATGTAATTGTCAACGACGACCTTGACCGGGCAGTGGAAGCACTTGCCGCCGTGGTGCGGGCCGACCGCTGCAGTGTTAAATTTCAAAAAAATTTGATTGAAGAGGTGCTTGAACATGCTTAAACCCAATACTCTGCTGAAAAAAGGCGAAAACTACTATGAATTTGTTGTTGCCGTAGCCCGCAAGGCCCGCAAGATCGCCGACCAGGCCGACGCCGACAAGGTGCCCCTGGAGGGCAAGCCCGTTACCCTGGCCCTGGAAATGTATGCCGACGGTACCGAAAAGTTTGTAAGCGAACATCCTTCCCGCTTCTAAAAAACAAGAAGGGAGTTGACCTTCCATGCTGAAAGGGAAAACCATTCTGCTGGGTGTCAGCGGCGGCATTGCTGCCTATAAGGCGGCTGCCCTGGCCAGCGATTTTGTTAAAAGCGGCGCCACCGTGCATGTGCTGATGACCCAAAACGCCACCCAGTTTGTTTCTCCCATCACCTTCGAGACCCTTACCGGCAACAAGGCCCTGGTGGACACCTTTGACCGCAACTTCCAGTGGAATGTGGAACATGTGGCCCTGGCCAAGCGTGCCGATGTGTTCCTGGCAGCCCCCGCCACCGCCAACCTGATCGCCAAGTTTGCGGCCGGCATTGCCGACGACATGCTGACCACCACCTTTTTGGCCTGCACCTGCCCCAAGCTGGTGGCCCCGGCCATGAACACCGCCATGTACGAAAACCCCATCACCCAGCGCAACCTGGACACCCTGCGCAGCTTCGGCATGACCATTGTGGAACCCGGTGCCGGGCACCTGGCCTGCGGTGATGACGGCAAGGGCCGCCTGCCCGACCCCGAGGTGCTCAAGGAGGCGGTCATTCGCGCCCTTACCCCCAAAGATATGGAGGGGCTGCATGTATTGCTGACCGCCGGCCCCACCTGCGAGGCCATTGACCCGGTGCGCTACATCACCAATCACTCCAGCGGCAAAATGGGTTATCAGACCGCCTTGGCCGCCCTGCGCCGCGGCGCAAAGGTGACTTTGATCTCCGGCCCTGTTGACCTGCCCTGCCCCGCCGGGGCGGAGCTTGTGCCGGTGCGTTCGGCCCAGCAGATGCTGGAGGCCGTGCTGGCCCATGCCGAAAAGGCCGACATCATCATCAAAACCGCTGCGGTGGCCGACTACACCCCCGCCGACCCCGCCGACCACAAGGTGAAGAAGAAGGACGGCGACCTGAGCCTGGCCCTGAAGCGCACCACCGATATTCTGGCCACCCTGGGCGGGCTGAAAAAGCCCGGACAGGTGCTGGTGGGCTTTTCGATGGAGACCGAAGACCTGCTGAAGAACTCCACCGCCAAGCTGGAAAAGAAGAACGCCGACATGATCGTGGCCAACAGCCTGCGCACCCCCGGCGCCGGTTTTGGGGTGGACACCAACATCGTCACCCTCATCACCAAAAAGGGAGCTGAGGAGCAGCCCTGCATGAGCAAATATGAGCTGGGTGACCTGATTTTGACCCGGGCGATGGCCCTGCGCGGCTGAGTGGAAAAACTTCTCCCCAAAAAGTTTTCAACAGTGGGGAAGGGGTCGAAAAGGGGATAAACAGGGCTCTTTTGGAGGAAAAATCCGGTTTTTTGACCCGTTTTCCGTCAACTTTCCAACCGTTTCAACCAAGTTATCAACAATCCATGGAAAACAGCACGGAGAAATTTCGTGCTGTTTCTTTGACAAAATGACCAATTTTTAGGAACTGAAAGGAGGGGGACTGCCATGGCAAAAGGGGAAATTTTGGCCCCCGCCGGCAGCCGCGAAGCCCTGGTTGCCGCGGTGCGGTGCGGCGCCAACGCCGTCTATCTGGGCGGAAAATCGCTGAGTGCCCGCCAGAATGCCCGCAACTTTGACGCCGCCGAGCTGAAGGAAGCGGTGGACTACTGCCACATGCGGGATGTGAAGGTCTATTTGACCCTGAACACCCTTGTGACCGACGGCCAGCAGGAGATGCTGCGCCAGGCCGCCCGTGAGGCTTTGGCCGCCGGAGTGGATGCCGTGCTGGTGCAGGACCTGGGCGTGCTGCGTTTTTTGCGGGACCATTGCCCCGAGCTGCCCCTCCATGCCTCCACCCAGATGGTGGTGCACAACCTGCCCGGCGCCAAAGCCGCCGCCAACCTGGGCTGCAGCCGTGTGGTGCTGGCTCGGGAATGCAGCCGTGACGAGATCAAAAACATCACCCAGCACTGCGGAGTGGAAACCGAAGTGTTTGTTCATGGGGCGCTGTGCATGAGCCTTTCGGGCCAGTGCTACCTCAGCTCGATGATCGGGCGGCGCAGCGGCAACCGCGGCCTGTGTGCCCAGCCCTGCCGTCTGCCCTTTGCCGGCAGCCAGCGGGAATACTCCCTTTCGCTGAAGGATATGTCCCTGGTGGAACAACTGCCCGACCTGGCCAGCCTGGGGGTGGCTTCTTTTAAGATCGAGGGCCGCATGAAGCGCCCCGAATATGTGGCTGCCGCCGTAACCGCCTGCCGCAATGCCCTGGAGGGCTATCCCGTGGACTTTGAAAAGCTGGCCGCTGTTTTTTCCCGCAGCGGCTTTACTCAGAACTACTATTTGGGCAAGCCGGGGCTGGATATGTTCGGCATCCGCCAGAAGGAGGACGTGACCGCCGCCACCAACAAGCTGCTGGCCGGGTTTGAAAACCTCTACCGGGCCGAAATGCCCCGTGTTCCTGTGGATATGACCCTGGAACTGGCTGCCGACCGTCCCGCCAAACTGATCCTGCAGGATGACCGGGGCAACTGCGCCGAAAAGGAAGGGGACACCCCTCAGACGGCCCTCAACCGCCCCACCGACGAGGCCCTGGCCCGCCGCAGTTTGGAAAAAACCGGAGGTACCCCCTTCTTTTTGCGGGAACTGACCTGCAAAATAGGGGAGGGACTGATGATGCCGGTTTCGGCTTTGAACGCCCTGCGTGCCGCCGCGGTGGAAGAACTGACCACCCTGCGCAGCCAAAACCGCAATCAATACACCTTCCGTGAGGAGGAATTTGTTCCCGCGCCCATGGCCGCACAGGCCCCCGTTGCCCTGGGGCTGCGCATCCGCCTGCAGCAGGCCGAACAGTTCTGCCCCGAAATGGTGCAGCAGGCCGGCATGATCGTGCTGCCCTGGCAGGAGCTGGGCAAGGTGGAACGGTGGGAACGCTGGCCCGAAAAATTTGCCGCCGAAGTTCCCAACATGCTGTTTGACGGGGAGTGGCCCAAAATGCTGGCAGGGATGAAAGCCCTGAAGGAACGGGGCCTGCGCCACGCCGTGGTGGGGAACCTGGGGTTGATC
>JAGAPB010000032.1 GCA_017847995.1 Oscillospiraceae bacterium | reverse complement strand
TTGACAACCAAATATGGGGTGCCGGGTATTCCTGGCTGAGAGGAGGTCGTTCAGGCCTTAAACCCTTGATGGAGCGGATGCAAACCCGGGTGCGTTTGATTCCATCGAACCTGATCTGGATAATGCCAGCGTAGGAAAATGTGGTGAATGAAACCTATCTGCCGTAAGGATTATCCTTACGGCATTCTTTTTTGCCCACATACAGATCTGATTTTGGTTGATCTTATCTGTTGGAGGAATCGTTATGTCCCGTTCTTTAACCAAAACAAGGGTTATGGTGGAATGTGCGCTGATGATCGCCCTTGCCACCATTCTTGGCTATATCCCGCTGTTTGAACTGCCCCAGGGCGGTTCCATCACCCTGTTCAGCACGCTGCCCATTATGGTCGTTGGCTGGCGCCATGGCCTGAAGTGGGGCGTTTTCACCGGCTTTGTGCACGGCCTGATCCAGATGATGCTGGGCTTCAAAAATGTGCTGTACTGCACCACCATCGGCAGCATGGTGCTGTGCATCCTGCTGGATTACATCCTGGCCTTTATGGCCCTGGGCCTGGTGGCGCTGTTTGCCAAGCCCTTCCAAAATCATCTGGCCGGCGTCGCGGTCAGCAGTGTTTGCGTTGGCATGCTGCGCTATTTGTGCAGCTTTCTTTCGGGCATTCTCATTTGGGGCGGCTATGCCCCCGAGGGAACTCCCGTCTGGATCTATTCGCTGACCTATAACGGCAGCTTTATGATCCCCGAGATGCTTATCACCGCCATTGCCGCCGTTGTGGTGGCCAGGCTGGTGCTGCCCCGCCTGCCCCAAACCACTTTGGACAAATAAGTGAAAAAACCATGAAAAACGCCCCTGCCATCGGCAGGGGCGTTTTGTATAGTTACATATTGGCGTAAAGCTTGTAGAGGTCGCTGTAAATGCCGCCCATTTCCAGCAGTTCCTGGTGGGTGCCCGATTCTTCAATGCCCTTTTCGGTCAGCACAAGGATGCGGTCGGCCCCACGGATGGTGGTGAGGCGGTGGGCAATGGTAAAGGTGGTGCGGCCCTTGGCCAGCCGTTCCAGCGACTGTTGCACCAGCCGTTCGCTTTCGTTGTCCAGGGCACTGGTGGCTTCGTCCAGCACCAGGATGGGCGGATTTTTGAGGAAAACACGGGCGATGGTGATGCGCTGCTTCTGCCCGCCCGAAAGCTTGACCCCCCGTTCGCCCACATAGGTGTCGTAGCCCTGGGGAAGCTGGGCAATGAATTCGTGGGCGCCGGCCAGCCGTGCGGCCTCCTCAATTTCGGCATCGGTGGCGTCATCCTTGCCATAGGCGATATTCTCCCGCACGCTGCCGCTGAAGAGATAGACGTCCTGGGCCACAACGCCGATGCTGCGGCGCAGGCTTTCCAGCGTTACCGATTTGATGTCGATCCCGTCCACCAGGAGGGAGCCGGAACTTACCTCATAGAAGCGGGGGATAAGGGAGCAAAGGGTGGTTTTGCCGCCGCCCGAGGGCCCCACCAGGGCAATGCTTTCGCCGGCCTTTACCCGCAGGTTCAGGTGGGTGAGCACATTTTGCTGTTCACTTTCGTAGTGGAAGGAAACATTGCGGAACTCCACGTCGCCCTGTACATTTTTCAGTTCCACGGCGCCGGGGGCGTCTTCTATTTCAGGTTCGGTGTCCATAATTTCGGCAAAGCGTTCGATGCCGCTCAGTCCCATCTGGAACTGTTCGGAAAATTCCACGATGCGGCGGATGGAGGTGAGCAGAGTGGAAACGAACATCAGATAGGCCACGTAGTCGGCGGCCGAGATGCTGCCCCCCAGCAGGAACAACCCACCGGCGATGACCACCACGATGTACATGATGCCATCGAACAGGCGGGTGGTGGAGGTGAAGGCCGCCATGATGTGGTAGCGTTCGCTTTTCAGCTCAAAAAAGCGTTTGTTGCCCTGCTCAAATTTTTCCTGTTCCAGATCCTCTTTGGCAAAAGACTTTACCACACGGATGCCCAGCAGGCTGTCCTCGATCTGGCTGTTCAGCTCGCCGATCTGGGCGCGGCTGGCGGCAAAATTTTGCTTCATTTTGCGGCGGAAGTAGATGAGGGCCACCAGAATGACCGGCACCACCGAAAAGACGATGACGGTGAGGGGGACGCTCATGGTGCACAGCAGCACAAAGGAGCAGAGAATTTTGACCCCAGCGATGAAGAATTCTTCGGGGCAGTGGTGGGCAAACTCGGTGACGTCAAACAGGTCGTTGGTCATGCGGGACATCAAGGTGCCCACCTTGGTGTTGTCGTAATAGCTGAAGGAAAGCTTCTGCAGGTGGGTGAACAGGTCGCGGCGCATGTCGTTTTCAATGCGTGTGCCCATGATGTGGCCCACCGAGGTCATATAGTAGCTGGCAGCGGTATCCACAAGGCGCAAAAAGATATAGAACAGCCCGCACTGCCAGATAAAGCGGGCGGTGAGACCGGCCAGGTTTTCGGTGGCCATGCCGGTGATCTGCCGCACGATCATGGGCAGCACCAGCTCGCACAGGGTGGTAAGGAAGGCGCAGAACAGGTCAAAGGCCATGGTCCATTTGTATTTTTTGTAGTAGGGCAGGAACCGGCGGATGAGGCCGCCGCTGCCGGTTTTTTTGGTCATTCTATTTCACTCCCAAAGAAGATGGATTGCTGTATTCCAGTATAGCACAAAAAGGGGCAAATTAGATTGGTTTGTTTGTATATTGCGGCACAAAATGGTTGTATGCTAAACTGAAGGGGAAGAGGGGAGAAAGGAGCGTGGGCTATGTCAAACTATGTGGAATATGAAGACACCGTCGGCTTTGTTCCCTGGATGGAGCGGAATGTGCTGAGCAAATTTCGTGGCAGCAACTTAAAATTTTTTGCTGTTGTCGGAATCATGCTTTTGGCAGGCTTTTGCCTGATCGGGATCGGTGTTGAAGCGGACGGCGTGTACGGGAAAATTTTGGATGCGTATACGAAATATAATTTTTTATTCTTTGTCCCGGTGGGGAGTGCTTTCAATGCGTTGAAAAACCCCGCATACAGCCTGAAGAAACAAACGGTATATTTCCTGATCGGTGCGGGATGTTTTTTGTTTGTGGTTCTGTCGGCGGCTGCAATTGTGGTCCTCTACTACGGCTTTGGTTATTTGAGATAAATTTGCGCCCTGTCAGGTGTTGACAGGGCCTTTTTTTGCGCTATTTTGTTGACTTTTCAGATATGGCTGATTATAATAATTACATCTGCGCAAGCAGCAAATATCTGACTGGCTATGACGGGCAGAAGGCTGAAGATACCGCGTAACAGAGAGGTGTGCATTTGGTGCAAGCACGCTGCGGAGCATCCGGCCGGGCCGGCCCCGAGCCTCCCTGGCGACGAACCGGGGCGTGGCAGCGCGTTAAGCTGATACGAGAGGCGGCGTGTGCAAACAGGCCGCAATTCGGGTGGTACCACGGAAGCTGTGCTTTCGCCCCGTATTTTTGGGGGCGGAGGCTTTTTTTATTGCCAAACGGCAATCTCCCGTCCCGTAAACACATCATTTTTCTATAAAGGAAAAAACAAACCAGGAGGAAACAAACTATGAAATGGACCGGTGTAAACGAACTGCGCGAGTCGTTCCTGTCTTTCTTTGAAAGCAAGAACCACACCCGCCTTGCCAGTGCTGCCCTTGTGCCCAAGGATGACCCCAGCCTGCTGCTCATCAACTCGGGCATGGCACCCCTGAAGAACTACTTCCTGCATCCCGAAACCGCACCCAACACCAAGTGCACCAGCTGCCAGAAGTGCATCCGCACCCCCGACATTGAAAACATCGGCAAGACCGACCGCCACGGCACCTACTTTGAAATGCTGGGCAACTTCTCCTTTGGCGACTACTTCAATGAAGAAGCCACTACCTGGGCCTGGGAATTCTTCACCAAGGTTCTGGAAATTCCCGAAGACAAGCTCTACGTAACCGTATACGAAGAAGACGACGAAGCCTTTGACATCTGGACCAAGCGCCGCGGCGTTCCCGCCAGCCATGTAAAGCGCATGGGCAAGGCCGACAACTTCTGGGAACACGGCACCGGCCCCTGCGGCCCCTGCTCCGAGATCTATTTTGACCGCGGCCCCGAACACGGCTGCGGCAGCCCCGACTGCACCGTTGGCTGCGAATGCGACCGTTACATGGAAGTTTGGAACCTGGTGTTCACCCAGTTCGATTCTGACGGCGAAGGCACCTACGCCCCTCTGGATCACCCCAACATCGACACCGGCATGGGCCTGGAACGTCTGGCCTGTGTTATGCAGGGGGTAAACAACCTGTTCGAGGTTGACACCGTACAGAACATCATGAAGCACATCAGCGACCTGGCCGGCGTAAAGTACCACGAAGATGCCGCCCACGACGTTTCGCTGCGCGTTATCACCGACCACATCCGTTCCACCACCTTTATGGTAGGCGATGGTGTTACCCCCTCCAACGAAGGCCGCGGCTATGTTCTGCGCCGTCTGCTGCGCCGTGCCGCCCGTCACGGCCGCCTGCTGGGCATCAAGCGTTCCTTCCTGTACGAAGTAGCTTCCACCGTTATCGCCGAAAACCGCTCGGCTTATCCTGAACTGAAGGAAAACGAAGATTACATCCGCAAGGTCATCCAGGCCGAAGAAGAACGCTTTGGCAAGACCGTTGACCAGGGCACCGACCGTCTGAACGAAATGATGGAACGCCTGAAGGCTGAAGGCCAGACCCAGCTGACCGGCGAAGATGCCTTCCTGCTGCATGACACCTTTGGCTTCCCCATCGACCTGACCAAGGACGTGCTGGAAGAAAACGGCCTGACCGTTGACGAAGAACGCTTTGCCGTGCTGATGAAGGAACAGCGTGCCAAGGCCCGTGCCGCCAGCGGCGCTGCCGATGCCTTTGGCGGCGAGGGCGACCCCCTGGCCGACCTGACCGAAGACGCCACCAAGTTCCTGGGCTACACCACCCTCAGCAGCACCGCCAAGGTTGTCGCCATGGTAAACGAGGGCGAACTGACCGGTATGGTAAACGCCGGCCAGAATGCCGTTATCGTTCTGGACCAGACCCCCTTCTATGCCGAAAGCGGCGGCCAGGTTGGCGATACCGGCGTCATCACCGGCCCCGAAGGCGTATTCCAGGTAACCGATACCCAGAAGACCGCCAAGGGCCACTTTGCCCACAAGGGTGTTGTTCTGGAAGGCCACATCAAGGCCGACCAGCAGGTTGAGGCCGCTGTTGACACCAAGCGCCGTGCCGCCATCGCCCGCAACCACTCCTCCTGCCATCTGCTGCAGGCCGCCCTGCGTGAAGTTCTGGGCACCCACGTACACCAGTCCGGTTCTTTGGTAAACGAAGAACACTGCCGTTTCGACTTTACCCACTTCTCGGCCATGACCGCCGAAGAAATTGCCAAGACCGAAGCTCTGGTCAACGAAATGATCTTTGACGCCATGCCCGGCGTTACCGAAGAAATGCCCATTGAAGAAGCCAAGAAGCTGGGTGCCATGGCCCTATTTGGCGAAAAGTACGGCAGCGTGGTTCGCGTTTGCAAGATGGGCGACAAGTCCACCGAATTCTGCGGCGGCACCCATGTTGACAACACCGCCAAGCTGGGTATGTTCAAGATCATCAGCGAATCTTCGGTTGCCGCCGGCATCCGCCGTATCGAAGCCACCACCGGCTATGGCGTGCTGAAGATGATTGCCGAAAAGGACAAGCTCATCCACGACACCGCCGAAGTGCTGAAGGCCGGCAACGTGAACGAACTGGCCGTTCGTGCCAACGCTGTTGCCGCCGAACTGAAGGAAAAGAACCGTGAGATCGAAAAGCTGAATGAAAAGATCGCCGACAGCCAGATGGGCGACCTGTTCGCCAACCCCACCGAAGTGGACGGCGTAAAGGTATTTACCGCCAATGTTGCCGGTGTAAAGCCCGACGGCCTGCGCAATATGTGCGACAAGGTTCGCGACAAGGAACCCGGCTGTGTTGTTATTCTGGCTGCCGCCATGGGCGAAAAGGGCAACCTGTGCGTTGCCTGTGGCAAGGATGCCCTGGCCCGCGGTCTGCAGGCCGGCAAGATCATCAAGGAAGTTCTGGCCGTAATCGGCGCCAAGGGCGGCGGACGTCCCGACAGCGCCATGGGCGGCACCAACGAACCTGCCCGCCTGGGCGAAGCCCTGGCCGCTGCGCCCTCCATTGTTGAGGGCATGCTTAAGTAAAAATTGGGATCTATCCCATCAAAATAACGGAGAAAGGAGGAACCAAAATGGAAAACTGCCTGTTCTGCAAGATCGCTGCGGGTGAGATCCCCAGCAACAAGATCTACGAGGATGACAAGGTTCTTGCCTTTTACGACATCGAACCTCAGGCCCCTGTTCACTTCCTGGTCATTCCCAAGGAGCACATCTGCTGTGCTGACGCCATCGACAGCAGCAACAGCGCCATTGTGGCTTACATTTTCGAGGTGATCGCCAAAATTGCCAAGGAACTGAAGCTGGAAAAGGGCTACCGCATAGTAAACAACTGCGGCGAAGAAGGCGGCCAGACGGTAAAGCACCTGCACTTTCATGTGCTGGGTGGACGTCTGCTGGCATGGCCTCCCGGTTAGTCTGAAGTTTTGCGCCAAAACGACAGGGCACCCCTTGCGGGTGCCCTGTTTTTTTGTATGAAGGACAAGCTCCTCCGCATAGGATTTGACCGTGCAAAGATGGGGAGGAATGAGATTGAAAACAAAAAGAAAAGCAGCGGCCTGTTTGGCGGCAATGGTGGTGTGGGCATCTCCCGTGCAGGGGGCCGATGCACTGCTGACCCAGCCGGAGGTGGGGGCGAAGTCGGCGGTGGTGATGGAAGCCCTGACCGGACGGGTGGTTTTTTGGCAGCAGGGAGATACCCCCATGCCCATGGCCAGCACCACAAAGATCATGACCACATTGCTCGCCCTGGAACAGCAAAACCTGGATGACCCCTTTGTGGTGGATGGCGGGGCCATACGGGTGGAGGGCAGCTCCATGGGGCTGAGGGAGGGGGATACCGTCACCCTGAGGGCGCTGTGCTATGGGATGATGTTAGCCTCGGGCAACGACGCCGCCAATGCCGCGGCGGTGTGCTCGGCCGGCAGTATGGAGGCCTTTGTGGAGCAGATGAATGAACGGGCGGCCCAATTGGGCATGAAGGATACCCACTTTGTCACCCCATCAGGTCTGGATGCCGAAGGACACCAAAGCACCGCCTATGACATGGCCCTGCTGATGCGTGCGGCCCTGCAGGTGCCCCAGTTTTGCGAGATCGCCGCGGCCAAAACCGCCCGGCTGGAATATGGCAACCCGCCCTATGCCCGCAGCCTGACCAACCACAACAAGCTGCTGTGGAACTGCGAAGGGGTGATGGCCGGAAAAACCGGGTTCACCAAAGGGGCGGGGCGGTGCCTTGTTTCGGCTGCTGAACGGGAGGGTATTTCCCTGATTTGTGTGACCCTGGGCTGCCCCGATGACTGGAACGTACACGCCCAGCTTTATGACCGCTGCTTTGGCCTGCTGCAGCCGGTGGAGCTGACTGCCGGGCAGGTCTGCCTTCCGGTGGTGGGTGGGGAATCCCCTGTGGAGGTGCAGCCCCAGGAGGAGCTGATCCTGCCCCTGACCGCTGAGGAAGCTGATATGCTGGAAATAAAGGTGCTGCTGCCTCGGTTTGTCTATGCCCCGGTGAAAAGGGGAGACCTCCTTGGCCGGCTGGAATGCCGTGTAGGGGATACGGTGTTTTACACCTGCCCCCTGGTGGCACAGCAGGATGCTGCACGGAACTTTGAACCCACTGCGGAAAAGCCGTGCTTGTGGGAGCGGCTTCTGGCATGGGTGAAAAAATAATACTAAAAGTATATATAGTGTAGAATATTATCGAAAAAGGACGGACGGTGCGGCGCATCGTCCGTTTTGTGCAAACTTGCACAACAGGGGGCTTTTTCCTTCGGAAAGTTTGCCACCAAACTTCAAGTTTTTTGTTGATTTTTTGGCGAATTTCGGGCGATTTTATGCTATAATAACTATGTATTTAAAATGCAGGAATATGGCCTGTGGCCCAAAAACCAAGGAGGTACGCCCATGGCGAACATGAGAATACAGAAGGTTTTGTCCGACCAGGGCATCCTTTCCCGCCGCAAAACCGAGGAATACATTGCCCAGGGACGCATTACTGTAAACGGACGCCCCGCCAAGCTGGGCCATCCGGTCAACCCCGCCCGCGATGTAATCGCCATTGACGGCCAGAGAGTGTTTTTTGCCCGCAAAAAGCAGAATATTTACATCGCCCTGAACAAGCCCCGCGGCTATGTTACCACCACCAGTGATGAACTGGGCCGCCGCTGCATCACCGAGCTGGTGCAGGACGCCCCCGGCCGTGTTTATCCCATCGGCCGTCTGGACCGTGTTTCGGAAGGCTTGATTTTGCTGACCAACGACGGCGCCTTTGCCAACATGATCATGCACCCCAGCCACCATGTAAAAAAGACCTATCGTGTTACTGTGGACAGCGATGTAAGCGAAGATCAGGTCATCTCCCTTTCGGTGGGTGTGGACATCGGCGACAAGGAAAAGACCGCCCCCTGTTCGGTGCTGGTGCTGGAAAAATCGGCTGAACGTTCGGTGCTGCAGATCGTCATTGAAGAAGGCCGCAACCGCCAGGTGCGCCGCATGTGCGAGGCTGTTGGCCTGCAGGTAAAGCGCCTGCGCCGCACCGCCATCGGTCCTGTTAAGCTTGGCATGCTGCAGCCCGGCAAGTGGCGCGAACTGACTGCGGCCGAAGTGGGCGCCCTGCGCAACGCCGCCGGCGGCACCGCTGCCGCAGAACCGGCCAAGCCTGCCAAAACCCGCAGAAGATAAACCCAATATCGTATACCCTTAATCCCAGGAGGTTTCCCCAAAATGTTGATGATCAAACCCGTTCCCTATGACCGACTGTTGGAATTGTGCCGCGAAAACGGCGCTCCTTCCTCTATGTTTTGCTGCGAAGCGACCATGGACGGTGAAAGCAAGGGCTTTGTGATGTTTGACAACAAGGCCGGCACCCTGATGGTGAACGCACTGTGCTGCTCGTCCGATTTGGTTGACGAGCTGCTGCGTGCAGGCATCAATGCCGGATATATGGTGGGAATGAAGCGCTTTGCCTTTACCACCCAGGTGATGGAACTGTGGCGCAACACCCTGCGTTCCCTGGATTTTCCCCTGGAAGGCGGCGACATCGAGGAATTCTTTTCCCGCGGGTGCCGCGCTTCCCGCATGAAGTAAGATTCTCTTGTTTGCAAAATAAAAAGAGTGTATAATAGACCAGTATGTTATCTTTTGACAAAATAAGGAGGATATACCCCATGAAGCGTTATGCGATCACTGTTAACGGTGTTGTTTATGATGTAACCGTTGACGAAACCGGCGCTGCTCCCGCCCCTGCTGCAGCTCCTGCCGCTGCCCCTGCCCCTGTTGCAGCCTCCGCAGCAGCTCCTGCTCCCGCCGCTGCCCCCGCAGGCGGCACCCAGGTCACCAGCCCCATGCCCGGCTCCATTCTGGACGTTAA
>JAGAPB010000031.1 GCA_017847995.1 Oscillospiraceae bacterium | reverse complement strand
ATGATACCGTGGGCATCGACTGCGTTGCCATGTGTGTCAACGATATTGTCTGCGCGGGCGCCCGTCCTTTGTTCTTTTTGGACTACGTTGCCGTGGGCAAGAATGTTCCCGAACGCGTTGCCCAGATCGTTTCGGGCGTGGCCGAAGGCTGTGTGCAGTCCGGCGCTGCCCTGATCGGCGGCGAAACAGCCGAAATGCCCGGTTTCTATCCCGAAGATGAATACGACCTGGCCGGTTTTGCCGTGGGCATCGTGGATGAAGAAAAAATCCTAAATCCTGAAAATGTTGCCGCAGGGGATGTTATCATTGCCCTGCCCTCCACCGGCGTTCATTCCAACGGTTTTTCGTTGGTTCGCAAGGTGTTCGGCATCGGCGAAAAGCCCCTGGACCGCTTTACCGAAGAGCTGGGCGGCAAGACCCCGGGCGAAACCCTGCTGACCCCCACCCGTATCTATGTCAAGCCTGTTTTGGCTGTGTTGGATGGCGGTGTGAATGTAAAGAGTATTTCCCACATCACCGGCGGCGGCTTCTATGAAAACATTCCCCGCTGCCTGCCCAAGGATAAAAAGGCTGTTATTGAAAAATCTGCAGTAAAGGTGCTGCCTATTTTTGACCTGATCGCCAAGGAGGGCAACATCCCCGAACGGGATATGTTCAATACCTTCAATATGGGTGTTGGTATGTGCCTGGTTGTTGCCAAGGAAGATGTGGAAAAAGCCCTGGAACTGCTGAAGCAGGCTGGGGAAGAGGCCTATGTTTTGGGCCACATTGAAGACGGCGACCGTGAGATCATCATCAAGTAAGGAGTACCGTTATGGCTGAAAAGAAGCGCATTGCCGTTCTTGTTTCTGGCGGCGGCACCAACCTGCAGGCCCTAATTGATGCCCAAAACAGAGGAGAGAACCCCAACGGCGAGATCGTACTGGTCATTGCCTCCAACGAAAAGGCCTATGCCCTGCAGCGGGCCGAAAATGCCGGCATCAAGCATATGGTCCTTTCCCGCAAGGCATTGGGCGGAGCCGAGGCCTTTGACAACGCATTGCTGAAAGTTCTGGAGGAAGAACGGATCGATCTTGTGGTTTTGGCCGGGTTCCTTTCCATTCTTGGTCAGAAGGTGACCGATGCTTTTGCCCGCCGTATCATCAATGTGCATCCTGCCCTGATCCCTTCCTTCTGCGGCGAAGGCTTCTATGGTCTCAAGGTCCACGAGGCTGCCCTCAGCTACGGTGTAAAGGTGACCGGAGCCACCGTCCATTTTGTAAACGAGATCCCTGATGGCGGTCAGATCATCCTGCAAAAAGCCGTGGACGTTTTACCCGAAGATACCGCCGAAACGCTGCAAAAGCGTGTGATGGTGGAGGCCGAATGGATCATCCTGCCCAAGGCGGTTGCCATGTGGTGCAGCGGCGAAATTTCTTAAGAGTATATTTTGTTTGAATAACCAATGATATTTTTTATTGACGAAAGGGGAATCCTACAATGCCTCAGTTTGAACTGAAAGAATTGCTGGAACAGAATGCTTATCCCGGCCGCGGCATCGTGCTGGGCCATACCGAAGATGGCGCCAAGGCCGTTATCGCCTATTTTATTATGGGCCGCAGCGAAAACAGCCGTAACCGTGTTTTTGTGGAAGATGGCGAGGGCATTCGTACCCAGGCCCACGACCCCTCCAAGATGAAGGACCCCTCCCTGATCATCTACGCCCCCGTTCGTGTGCTGGAAAAGACCACCATTGTCACCAATGGTGACCAGACCGACACCATCTATGACTTTATGGCCCAGGGCAAGACCTTTGAGGAATCGCTGCGCACTCGCACCTTTGAGCCTGACGAACCCAACTATACCCCCCGCATTTCCGGCATTGTGATGGGCAACGGCGACTACCGCCTGTCTATCCTGAAGAGCGCTGACGGCAACCCCGAAAGCACCCGCCGCTATTTCTTTGAATACTCCAACCCTCTGGCAGGTCAGGGTCATTTTATCCATACCTACCGCTGTGACGGCAACCCCATTCCCTCCTTTGAAGGAGAGCCCGAACAGGTGGCCATCCGCGGTAACATTGATGAATTCACCGCCGAAGTGTGGAACAGCCTGAACGCTGACAACAAGGTTTCTTTGTTCACCCGCTTTATCAACCTGGCTACCGGCGAATATGAAACCCGCATCATCAACAAAAACAACTGATCAGGAGGAAACAGACAATGGCTAAGGAACTGGAACTGAAATACGGCTGTAATCCCAACCAGAAGCCCTCTAAGATCTTTATGAAAGAGGGCGAGCTGCCCATCGAAGTGGTGAACGGCAAGCCCGGCTTCATCAACTTCCTGGATGCTTTTAACAGCTGGCAGCTGGTCAAGGAATTGGACGCCGCCACCGGTCTGCCCAGCGCCGCCTCTTTCAAGCATGTCAGCCCCGCCGGGGCCGCTGTTGGCACTCCTCTGACCGAGGTGGAAGAAAAGATCTATTTTGTGGAAGGCCTGCCCATGAGCGATATGTCTGCCGCTTATGTTCGTGCACGCGGCGCCGACCGTATGTCCAGCTATGGCGACTGGGTCGCTCTTTCCCGCACCTGTGACAAGGAAACCGCAGCCTATCTGGCCCGCGAAGTTTCTGACGGCATCATTGCTCCCGACTATACCCCCGAAGCACTGGAAATTTTGAAAACCAAGCGCAAGGGCACCTACAATGTCGTTAAAATTGACCCCAACTATGTTCCCGCCCCCGTGGAACACAAGGATGTTTATGGCATCACCTTTGAACAGGGCCGCAACGAGCTGAAGATCGACGCCGATATGCTCGGCAACATCGTTACTGAAAACAAGGAACTGCCTGAGGACGCTAAGATCGATCTGATTGTTTCCTTGATTACCTTGAAGTACACCCAATCTAACTCCGTTTGCTTTGCTTATGACGGTCAGGCAATCGGCGTGGGTGCCGGTCAGCAGAGCCGTATCCACTGCACCAGACTGGCAGGCGAAAAGGCCGACAAGTGGAGCCTGCGTCAGCATCCCCAGGTTCTGAACCTGCCCTTCAAGGCTGATATCCGCCGTCCCGACCGCGACAACACCATCGACGTTTATATCTCCGATGACTATATGGATGTTCTGGCTGACGGCATGTGGCAGCAGTTCTTTACCGAATGT
>JAGAPB010000030.1 GCA_017847995.1 Oscillospiraceae bacterium | reverse complement strand
TCAGGTAGGACTTCTCAGCAGCATCCTTCATGTACTGGATGGCCTCTTCCTGAGGCAGGACACCGGCAAGAGCGAAGAATGCGCTCTGCAGGATGGTGTTGGTGCGCTTGCCCATACCGACCTTCTCTGCCAGATCAATGGCGTCGATGGTGTAGAGCTGGACATTGTTCTTGGCAATGTAGCGCTTGGCTTCGGCAGTCAGATGCTTGGAAAGCTCCTCAGCGCTCCACTGGCAGTTGATGAGGAAGGTACCGCCGGGCTTAACGTCGTTAACGATCTTGAAGCCCTTGACGATATAAGAGGGGTTGTGGCAAGCCACGAAGTCAGCCTTGCTGACGTAGTAGGGGCTCTTGATGGGCTTGTCGCCAAAGCGCAGGTGAGAAATGGTGACACCACCGGTCTTCTTGGAGTAGTACTGGAAGTAGGCCTGTACGTACTTTTCGGTGTGGTCGCCGATGATCTTGATGGAGTTCTTGTTGGCGCCAACGGTGCCGTCGC
The DNA here is from genome assembly GCA_017847995.1 of Oscillospiraceae bacterium. Lineage (GTDB taxonomy): Bacteria > Bacillota > Clostridia > Oscillospirales > Ruminococcaceae > Heteroruminococcus. Next base: position 4,807 of record JAGAPB010000030.1, on the reverse strand, counting down.
CGCCCAGACCCCAGAACTTGCATTCGATGGTGCCTTCAGCAGCGGTGTTGGGAGCGTTGTCCATTTCGGGCAGGGAGAGGTTGGTAACGTCGTCCACGATGCCGATGGTGAACTGGCGCTTGGGAGCTTCCTTGGTCAGTTCTTCATATACAGCAAATACGCTGGAAGGAGGAGTATCCTTGGAGCCCAGACCGTAACGGCCGCCAATTACCTTGATGTTCTTGCCGGCATTGGCCAGAGCGGTAACAACGTCCAGATAGAGGGGTTCGCCCAGGGCGCCGGGTTCCTTGGTGCGGTCCAGAACTGCAATGGCCTTGCAGGTTTCGGGAATGGCAGCCAGCAGACGGTCGGCAGCGAAGGGACGGTAGAGGCGAACCTTGATCAGACCAACCTTTTCGCCCTTGGCGCACAGGTAGTCGATTACTTCTTCGGCAACGTCGCAGATGGAGCCCATGGCAATGATGACACGGTCGGCATCGGCAGCGCCGTAGTAGTTGAAGAGCTGGTAGTTGGTGCCCAGCTTGGCATTGACCTTGCCCATGTACTTTTCAACAACTGCGGGCAGAGCGTCGTAGATGCCGTTGCAGGCTTCGCGGTTCTGGAAGAAGATGTCGCCGTTCTGGTGGGAACCACGGGTGATGGGACGTTCGGGGTTCAGGCAGTTGGCGCGGAATTCTTCAACAGCTTCCATGTTGCACATTTCGGCCAGGTCGGCGTAATCCCAGATGGCGATCTTCTGGATTTCGTGAGAAGTACGGAAACCGTCGAAGAAGTTCAGGAAGGGAACCTTGCCTTCAATGGCAGCCAGGTGAGCAACAGGAGCCAGGTCCATAACTTCCTGGGTGTTGGTTTCAGCCAGCATGGCAAAACCGGTCTGGCGGCAGGCGTAAACGTCGGAATGGTCGCCAAAGATGTTCAGAGCGTGAGAAGATACGGTACGGGCGGATACGTGGAACACGCCGGGCAGACCTTCAGCAGCGATCTTGTACATGTTGGGGATCATCAGCAGCAGACCCTGGGAAGCGGTGTAGGTGGTGGTCATGGCGCCGGTGCCCAGAGAGCCGTGTACGGTGCCGGCGGCACCGGCTTCGGACTGCATTTCGATAACCTTAACTTCGGTACCGAAAATATTCTTCTGGTGGGCGGCAGACCACTGGTCGACATAGTCGGCCATGGGGCTGGACGGAGTGATGGGGAAAATGCCGGCTACTTCGGTAAATGCGTAAGATACGTATGCAGCAGCATTGTTACCATCCATGGTTTTCATCTTTCTGGCCATTTGGATAACTTCCTCCCTTTGTTATTTTAGGTAACGTACAGCGCCGTGTGGTAACGCTGCACATAATAATAGACCATATTGAATTTTATCACTTTTTGCAAGTGTTGTAAAGGTTGTAGACCTGTATAAACTGGGCATTATTGTCAGTTTTTTCACATTTTTGTTCGGGGGCGTTCTTCCGCCCCTTCACAAATTGACTTTTCCGGCAGGAATGCTTATAATGACGGCAGACAACAGGCATTTTTACGCCGCCGTGTAAAAAGTGCTTTTCCCCCGCTTGTTTTGTGCCATGCACATCAAAATACATTTATTTACCTTACCAGGAGGACCCAAATGGACACTGACAGTAGCATTATAGCTTCTCTTCTTCTGCTGCTTGTACTGATTCTTGTAAACGCCTTTTTTGCCATGAGCGAAATTGCCGTCATCGGCCTGAATGACGCCAAGCTGCGCCGCCAGGCCGAAGAGGGAGACAAAGCCGCCCGCCGGCTGCTCAAGCTGACCCAGAACCCCTCCCGCTTTCTTTCCACCATCCAGATCGGCGTGACCCTTTCGGGCATGTTTGCCTCGGCGGTTGCTGCCGACACCTTTGCCGACTATCTTGTGGAAGCCCTGGCCGGCTCGGCCATCCCCGCGGCCACCATCCGCAGCGTTTCGCTGGTGGTCATCACTCTGGTGCTTTCCTACTTCACCCTGGTGTTTGGCGAGCTGGTGCCCAAGCGCATTGCCATGAAGTACCCCGAGGTCATCTCCCACAAAATTTCGGGCCTGCTCAGCTTCATCGCCCTGATGGCCCGCCCCCTGGTGGCCCTGCTTTCCTTCTCCACCGACCTGGTGGCCCGCCTGTTCGGCGTGGACCCCGAGGATGACGAGGAACAGATTACCGAGGAAGAGATCCGCATGATGGTGGATGTGGGGGAAGAAAACGGCTCCATTGAAGAAACCGAACGGGAAATGATCAACAACATCTTTGAGTTTGACGACCGCATGGCGGTGGAGGTAATGACCCACCGCACCGATATGTTCGCGGTGGAAAACGACACCAACCTGGACGAGCTGCTCACCGTCGCCATCCAGTCGGGCCACTCCCGCATTCCCGTTTACAACCAAAGCATCGACGACATCTGCGGCATCCTGTATGTAAAGGACCTGCTGCCCCTGCTGCAAATGGACGACCGCAGCGGTTTTGACATCCAAACCGTGATGCGCAAGCCCCTCTTTGTGCCCGAAACCACCCGCTGCGACGACCTGTTTGCCCAGTTCACTGCCAAAAAGCTCCACATGGCCGTGGTGGTGGACGAATACGGCGGCACCGCCGGCATCGTTACCATGGAAGACCTGGTGGAATCCATTCTGGGCAGCATCCAGGATGAATATGACCACGAGGAGGAGGAAGGCGAACAGCTTTCCGAAGACCTGTTTGTGCTGGACGGCAGCCTGACCATCGACGACGCCGAACGGCTGATGGACATCGAGCTGACCGACGACACCGACTACGAGACCATCGGCGGCCTGCTGGTGGAACGGCTGGACCACATCCCCGGGCCGGAGGAACACCCCACGGTGGACCTTTCGGGGTTCCGCTTCCGGGTGGATGAGTCGGACGAGCGCCGCATCGTGCGCATCACTGCCCAGCGCCTGCCCAAAGAAGAACCCGAAAACTAAACAAAAACATCAAGGGTCGTGTATCCAGGCGATACACGACCCTTTTTCTGTCGTTGGGGATGTTTTTACAGCTCGATGACGGTGCCAACGCCCACTTCCCGGACATTCAGTCCGGCGGCGTACATCTGACCCTTGGCCTCCAGGCAGGTGCAGTGGCAGGGGTACCAAAGGGGGATCTGCTGCTCCTTCAGCCAGGCAATGGCGGCGCGGCTTTGTTCATTTGCCTGCCGCAGGTGGAAGCCCCCCAGCACCCCGGCGATCTTCTGGCCGGGAAAGACGCTGCGCACCTGCTGGATGACATTGCAGATGCCGCTGTGGGCGCAGCCGGTGATGACAAAGATGCCCTTGACGGTTTTGCAGCACAGGGCGGTGTCGTCGGGCAGGCCATCGGGCAGCCAGACTCCATTGCTGCGGCGGCGGCCCATGGGCTCGGTGTGCTCAAAAGAAGTGGTGCGGTGTACCCGGCCCAGCAGGGTCAGGTTGGGCGAAACCACTTGGGGGTCGGCCGAAAGTTCCAGTTTGCAGTGTTGGGCCAATTCTTCCTTAGCCATGGGGCAGCCGAAGTTTTGGCCGTCCCGTTCCTTCACCTCAACGGCTGCCGGGTGGCAGACCAGTCGCAGGGGCGGTTTGTCCTCCTTGCGGGGAAGGGCCAGCAGGGCGGGCAGGCCGCCGGTGTGGTCCCAGTGCCCGTAGGAAAGGGCCACCGCGTCCAGATTGCCCAGATCGATGCCCAGGGCGGCGGCATTCTGCACCAGCAGGTCACTGCTGCCGGTGTCAAACAGCACCGAATTGCTTCCATCCCAGATGTGGCAGGCAAAGCCGTGCTCGGCACGCATGCCTTTGCCCAGGCAGGTGTTATCCACCAAAACAGTCAGCTTCACAGGTCATCTCTCCTTGCCTTTTATTCCAGGTTGGCGTGGTTGAGCATCATCTGGTCGGAGGTCTTGTTCAAACGGCTCATCAGGGTCATGGTGATGGCATCCTGCAAAAAAAGCATGGACTGCTCGAACACATTGGCCATGGGCTGGAAGGAGGGGACCTCGTCGTGAGAGACCATCTTGCTGATGGCGGGGATGTAGACCACATAGTCGGCCATGCGGGCCACAGTGGAATCGGGGCTGGCGGTGATGATGGCCACCTTTGCCCCCAGCTTTTTGGCCTTGGTGGCCGAGCTGACCATGCTGCCGGTCTCGCCCGAGCCGGAACCGATAATCAACAGATCGCCCGCGCCGATGGCGGGGGTAACACTTTCGCCCACCACATAGCTGTGCAGGTCCATGTGCATCATGCGCATACCAAAGCCCTTCATCAGGTTGCCTGCGCGGCCTGCCCCGGCAACATAAACTCTTCTGGCTTCCAGAATGGCGTCGCAGAGGGCTTCTTCCTGCTGTCCATCGATGCGGGCAAGCATTTCGGCAACTTCGGCAACGGCCTTGGCGGTAATTTCCTTGGTGGTCATATCAAAATTCCTCCTGTCGGTGGTGATTGTTCTACCTTGCAGTATAGCACAAAATCGGCCCTGCGTCAGCAGTTTTGTCCCCCATATCTTGTTGCAAACCCCGCATATTTTTATCTTGATTGAAGGCAGCAAATTGGCTATAATAAGCACAAGAACAGCAAGCTGTTCGGCCCAATTTTTGCAGAAAGCCGGTGGTTCCATGTCCTACAAAATCAGTTCTTTGGCCGACCTTTCGGGGGCCGATTCCCTGATGGTGGCCAAAATCATCGACTACCCGCTGGAAAAGGCCGAATACAAGCCCTATGCCCAGGGCCGCCTGTGCCTGCTGCCCCACGGGCTGGCGGTGCAGCTTTGGGCCTTTGAGGTAACACCCTCGCAGCACAGCAGCCTGCGGGTGGTGCTGC
>JAGAPB010000029.1 GCA_017847995.1 Oscillospiraceae bacterium | reverse complement strand
GGGATTCGAACCCACGGCCTCCAGAGCCACAATCTGGCGCGCTAACCAACTGCGCCATACCCACCATATGTGCTGTCTGCGGTCTTCCGCAGCAGCTATCTAAGAACCTCCGCACCGCAGCAGCGCCGTACGAAAGATCGTTTGGCGCGCCAGGAGGGACTCGAACCCCCGACCTACGGCTTAGAAGGCAGTTGCTCTATCCAGCTGAGCTACTGGCGCACATCACGTGCCGCGCTGCAGCCGCTTAGCCGGCGTGCGAAGAACAGTTGGAGCGGGTGATGGGAATCGAACCCACATAACCAGCTTGGAAGGCTGGAATTCTACCACTGAACTACACCCGCACATAGGTGTCTGCGTTTGGCGACGCACTATATTCTAACAAATCCAATACCGTTTGTCAACTGTTTTCTTGTCAGGTGCAGGAAAAAGAAACAGGGACACCCGGTTGGGGGTGTCCCCTGCTTTCATCTCATGGAAAGATTGCTGAATTCGGCGCAAATTTGGGTGCCTTCCGCCACAGGAACAAACCTGAGTTCCACCCGGTCGCCGGGCTGGGTCAGCACAAGCTGATCGCTGGTGGACGCCGAAATTTGATAGATGGTGGAGCCATCCCCCTGCAGGGTAAGGCGATAGACCGTTTCGGTCCCATCAAATTCCCAGGCGATGCGGTCCACCTGGCCCGATTTGGTTTGCAGGCTCTGCTGGTCCACGCTGACATTGGTGCCGCTGGCCCGCAGGTTCTGGCTGTATTCGGCCGAAGCCGCCGTCACCGTTTCGCCGGTGCCGACAATGGAATAGTTTTCTACTGAAACAAAGGCGTACTGCTTGATAAGCCCCTCGGCGTCCTTCAGGGTCATGAAGTAGGTGGGAACGCCGTCCACATTCAAAATGAGGGGGAAGGAAGCTTCGTACCGCAGGTTTTGCACCTTGCCCTCGGCCGACTTCTGGGCCGACCATTCGGTGGCGCCGCTGATCTGATAGCGGATGGGCTGCTTTGTGACCATATCCACCATCATAAAGCCGATGGCGCTTTCGTCACGGCCCACGCTGGTAAGCCCGGTGAACAGATAGCAGCGGCCGTTGTTATAGATGATCATTTCCCCTTCCGAACTTTGGAATTTGTCCTTGTTGGAGAAATTGAAGATGCCGTGAACATATTCGCCCTGGTTGTTGATCTGAGCCATTATAAAATCTTCGGGCTGGATGCGGTCGACCCATTCAGGCAGCTCGGCAATGCTGTACTGGGTATGCTGGCCGGTGGAGGCATTGACGATGATGGCACCGGTGGCCTCGGGCAGGGCAAAGCCCCGGCGGTTTTTATAGGTGGAAACCACCCAATGGGGCTGGCCGTTGTCGTCCAGTTCGAAGGAATAGTCGGTGATGCCCTGGAACAAAGCCGAGGAGAAGCGGGTGTAGCGGGCAAGGTCGTGGAGCAGATAGCTGTTGGGCTGATATTTGATGAGGTGCTGGTCCACATATTCCACGTCATTGGGGTTGGTGGCCGAAACCACGATGTAGCCGGGGGTACCCTCCATGTTGGTCAGCCATTTGAAGAAGCCGGAATGCTGCAGGGGCACCGCCCACACCAGTTTTCCGTTCACCTGCTGGATGGTGGGCTCGCCCAGATAGACCTGGCTGCCCAGGCTGGGGCGTTCGCCCAGTTTTTTGTCGGCCAGCTTGGCGGCAAGGTCCTTGTCCACCACAGGAAGCTGGTCCATATCCATCACCTGTACGTCGCCGGTGAATTCCCGCACCTCGGGGGTGCCCAACTGGTCACGGTAGGCGGGGTAGCTGAGCAGCGGCGACATGACAATATTCATCAGCAGCAGGAATGCCCAGGGAACGGCCACCGTCCAGATGGCCCACTTGGGCAGCTTGAGCTGGGGCACCACACGGTAAGGACCTTCCTGTTCCGCCTTGGTTTTGATGGTGAACAGCTCGCCGTAGTGGAAAAACACCCCGGCAAGCACATAGGCGGTGAAGGCAAAGCACCAGAAAGTGGCGCCTTCCAGATAGAAGGGACTGAGGTTCAGTGAATTGACAAACACATAACCGGCCAGCACCAGGGTGATGCCGCCGAAAATGAGCAGCTTGCTTTTCTTCCAGTTGATATTGAGCTTCAAGGATGGGCCTCCTTTGTATCACTTGTGTTGCAAAGAATGGGATAAGCATACCACATCAAAACCAAAAAGAAAATCGGAACGCCGTTCTGTTGACACAAAATTAACCGTCCGTTCACAATCACAGGATGCGGAAGATATCCCCCTGCAAAGATTCGATGGAGAAGGTCTTCAACCCCAGCTTGGCAAACCGCACCGAGAACATTCCCCGGGCAATGTTGATGTCCTCCACGGTGCCAAAGCCGAAGGTTTTGTGAGCAAGGCGCACCCCGCGGCGCAGACCCAGCTCCAGCAACCCCTGGGCGGCACCATCCTGCTGTGCCGAGCCCAGCAGCCGCCCCACAAAACGGGAGGGCAGCAGCTCGTAGCCGCAGAACCGGTCGGTGGTGCAAAGGGTCAGGCAGGTTTTGGCGCGGGTGGCCGCCACATAGAACATGCGGGCTTCCTCCTCCAGCAGGGCGGAGTTGCCCACCAGGTTTTCTTCCACGGCGGGGCCTGCCGGAAATACCCCTTCCACCAGGTTGATGAGCCAGACCGAATCGAACTCGCGCCCCTTGGCCGAATGGACGGTGGAGAGGGTGATGGGCGCCTCGGGGTCGGCCGCCTCGTCGATGAGTTGGTCCAGGGCAGCCAGGCGGTCGGCAAAGCTGCCGATGTCGCCGCAGCCCCCGGCAATGGAGCGCAGCACCGCCAGCCGCTGGGCGGCAGATTCGGCGGCGTAGCCCGACTCTCCCCTTTTTTCGATCTGTTCCAGATATTCCAGCTCGTAAACAATGCGCTCGATGGCCTGTTGGGGGCTCCAGTGGCGCATTCGGCGGAAGAAAGAGCGCAAAAAGCTGAGCCGGGCGGTGCTTTTTCCCGGGAAATCCTCCTCTTCCATCAAATACTCCCACAAATCGGCCGGATGGGCCTGGGCAACACGGTGGGCAATTTCTTTTTTGACATAGCACCCCAGCTTATAGTAGACCTGCAAAAAGGCCCTGGTGTCGCCGGGGTCAAGGGCCAGACGGAGCATGGCAAGCACATCCCGCACCACGCCATCCTGCAGCAGCGGATAGCGCTTGGCCCGCAGGGCGAAGGGAATCCCCTTCCGCAGAAGGGCGTCGCCCATGGCAGCCGCCGAAAGCCCGCCCCGGTAGAGCACCGCGGCGGTTTTGCCTGTGGGCAGTTTGCTCAGCTCTTCGGCCACCTTTGCGTACTGCCGGTCGGCGGCACCCGCCGCCAGGGTCTTGACTGCCCCCGGTTCCACGCTGCCCGAACGCATGGTTTTGGCATAGCGGCGGCTGTTTTCGGCAATGAACAGGTCGGCGGCGCCGACGATCTCCTGCCCCGAGCGGAAGTTTTCTTCCATCTTGAGCACCACCCCACCGGGATAGCGCTGCCCAAAGCGCAGCAGCGCCTCGGGGAAGGCCCCGCGGAAGCCGTAGATGCTCTGGTCCTCGTCCCCCACAAAAAAGAGGTGCTGGGGAGCCAGTGTTTCGATGATGGTGTGCTGCAGCAGCGAGGTATCCTGGGCTTCGTCCAAATGCAGCCAGGGATAACGCTGCCGCAGTGCGGCGGCGCGGGTGGGCTGACGGCGCAGCACCTGCAGGGCATAGCCCAGCATATCGTCAAAATCCATCAACTGGTGTGCCAGTTTATATTCCCGGTAGGCGGCGCGCACCTGGGCAAGGCCGTGGATCTCCCGTTCCAGGCGGCGGCACTCCTCTTCGGTGTACATCATATTGGCGCACAGGCCGATGGCGTTGAGCAGTTGGTCCAGCCCTTCTTCGGTCAGATAGTCCCCCGCCTTTTCACGGTAGATTTCCAAGGCAAGGCCGCGCTGCTGCCCCTCGGCCAGCAGTCGGGGCATCCGGGTGCCGCGGTCGGCGGCGTAATCCCCCAGCAGGCGGTAGCAGAAGCTGTGGATGGTGGAAAACCGGGGCTGTTCCGCCGCAGGCCAAAGGCTGCCGAACAACTGGGCAAAACGTCGCTGCATATCACGGGCGGCTTCCCGGTTGAAGGTGAGGTTGAGCAGTTGGCCGGAGCCGCACCTGCCCTGGGCCATCAGCCAGGCCACACGGGCCGCCAGGGTGGTGGTTTTGCCCGCGCCGGGCACCGCCAACAGCAGTACGGCATTTTCTTCGGCCGTGATGGCGCGCCGCTGCTGGTCGGTCAGGTGGATATTCTGTTGTTCCAGATGTTTGAAAATATCCATGGCTGGTTCCTTTGAAAAACAAAACGGGGGCGACAGGTCGCCCCCGTGGGAAGTGATTTCTTACTTGATCAGCGGATGACGGTCGGAGGAGTATTCCCGGGTATCCAGGGGCTTGCCCTTCTTCCACAGGCAATACTGCACCAGTCCCTTCAGCAGGGCGTAGATGATGGCAAACAGGGGTACGCCGAACACCATGCCCACCAGGCCCAGGTGTTTGCCAAAGAACAGGATGGCAAAGATGACCCAAACCGAGGAAAGGCCGGTGGTTTCGCCCAGAATGTAGGGCCCAAGGATGTTGCCGTCAAACTGCTGCAGGGCAAGGATGAAGATGGCAAACCAAATCGCCTTGATCGGGTCGGCGGTAAGGATGAACAGAATGGAGGGAATGGCGCCGATGAAGGGGCCAAAATAGGGGATGATGTTGGTGATGCCCACCACCACGCTGACCAGCACGGCATAGGGGATGTCCATGATCAGCATGCCAAAGAAGCACATGACGCCGATGATCAGCGAATCCAGCACCTTGCCGGAAATGAAGCCGCCGATCTTGTCGCTGCCGTCGCGGCAGGTGGAAACAGCCACCTCGGCGGCGTGTTCGGGCAGGAAGGCGTAAAGGATCTTTTTGCCCTGGGCAAAAAAGAGTTCCTTTTCATACAGCAGATAGACCGAAACGATGATGCCCACCAGGAAGTTAAGCAGACCGGAGGTGATGCGGGTGATAGCGGTCATGACCGAAGGAAGGATGCCCCGCAGCCAGTGGTAAATGGTCTGGGCGCCCTCTTCCAGCATATCGGCCAGCTCGGTGGGCAGCACGCCGCCGGGGAAGTAGCCCACCACAATATCCACCAAACCGCCGATCTCGTCCATATAGGTGGGGATGGTGTTGTAGATGACGGTAATGCTTTCCAGCACATGGGGGATGACATACCACACCCCGGCAGCCAGCAGGGCCAGCACCACCACATAGGTGATGAGGATGGCCAGCTTGCGTTTGGCGCTGCGCTTTTTGATGCCGTTCAGCAGCTTTTTTTCAACAATGCTAACCAGAGGGTTGATGAGCACCGCCACCAGAATGGCGATGGTGAAGGGCAGCAGCACGGCGGTAATTTCGTCCACCTTGGCCGCCACTTTGGGAAAATTGAAAATCAGCGCCGCAATCAACAGCGAAGCAACGATGACGATCAGGGCATAAATCGCAATGGTGGTATATTTGCGATTCCATTCCACTTTCATTCTCATCCCTCCAATCAGTTACCTATTTATATTATAGACCCAACTGGGTATAAAATCCAGCAAAAAACGGCCTTGTTCCCGCTTTTTTGTGTTATTCTTCCCCCTGCAGCTCCAGCCAGTCATCCATCAGGGCGGAAAGGCGGTTGCGCTCCTCGTCAAGCTGCGAGCAGATCTCTTCCAGACGAACGAAATCGCTTTGCACCTCGGGGGTGGCCAGTTCCTCTTCCAGCCGGGCGATCAGGGCCTCGCTGTCCTGCACGGCCTGTTCGGTTTCGGCCAGAGCCTTGCGGCGTTTGGCCTCGGCTTTGCGGGCCTCTTTGCCCCGGTTGTATTCCCTGCCGCCCTTGTTTTCCTTGGGGGCTTCGGCCTGGGGGGCTGGCTCCTTGCGGGGCTTCAGGTCGGCATATTCCATATAGTTGGTGAAGCCGCCCTTGTAGCTGAGCAGGCGGCTGCCCGACATTTCAATGATGCGGGTGGGCACCCGGTCCAGCAGATAGCGGTCGTGGGAGACCATGATGATGGTGCCTTCAAAATCCCGCAAAGCCCGGTCCAGTACTTCTTTGGCCGAAAGATCAAGGTGGTTGGTGGGCTCGTCCAGGATGAGAACATTGCCCTTGCGCATCATCATAATGGCAAACTTGAGGCGGGCACACTCCCCGCCCGAAAGCTTACCCACAGTTTTGAAGGCATCCTCGCCGCTTAGGCCAACCCACCCCAGAATGGAGCGTATCTGCTGCTCATAGCTGCTGGGATAGGTGCTGTGGATCTCTTCCAAAACGGTATTGCTTCCATTAAGACTGTCGGTTCCCTGGTCAAAATAGGCCAGACGGGTATTTTTGCCCCAGGTAACACGTCCGGTGGCGGGGATCATGTTCTGGATGGCCTTGAGCAGGGTGGTTTTGCCGGTACCGTTGGTGCCCACGATGGCCACCTTTTCGCCCCGCTTCACTTCCAGTTCCACGTCACGGGCCAGCACCTTGCGGCCCGCGTTTTCGCCAACCGCCAGTTCCAGCCCGGCGGTGGTCAGTACATCCTTCACCGGTTCCCGCTCGGTTTCAAAGCGCAGCTTCATGGGGGTGGGGGGCAGGGTGGGGCGTTCCACACGCTCCATCCGCTGCAGGGCCTTCAGGCGGCTTTTTGCCCGGGTGGAGGTGGTGGCGCGCACGATGTTGCGGTCCACATAGTCCTGCATGGCGGCAATTTCCTGCTGCTGCAGTTCGTATTCCTTCAGTTGGCGGGCCACACGCTCTTCCTTTAGCTGAACATACTTGGTGTAGTTGCCCTTGTAGGTGTAAAACCGGGTGTTTTCGATCTCCCAGACCTTGTTGACCAAACGGTCGAGGAAATAGCGGTCGTGGGAAACGATCAGCAGCGCCCCACGGTAGCCGGCCAGGTATTCTTCCAGCCACAGCAGGGTGCGGAAGTCCAGATGGTTGGTGGGTTCGTCCAAAATCAGCAGGTCGGGGTCTTCCAGCAGCAGCTTGCAGATGGCCAGACGGGTCTTTTCGCCGCCGCTGAGGAATTCCACGCTCTTCTGCATATCCTCGCCGGCAAAGCCCATGCCGCTGAGCACCGTGTTGATCTTGACGTCAATCTGATAGCCTTCCCCCACCTCGTAAAGTTCCTGCACATGGGCAAACTCCTTGGCCAGTTCCTCCTGCTGGGCGGGCGAAAGGCCCCCGGCGTTCATCCGGGCGGTCAGGTCGTTCATGCGGGCTTCCAGTGCCAAAGTTTCGGCAAAGACCGAGCGCATCTCTTCCCGGATGCTGTTGGAATAATCCAGGCCGCTGTTCTGCTTCAGATAGCCGATGGTGATGCCCTTCTGGCGGCTTACGCTGCCTTCGTCGGCCTCCAGTTCGCCGGTAAGCACCCCCAGCAGGGTGGTTTTGCCCGCGCCGTTGGCGCCGATCAGGCCAATGCGGTCGCCCGGCTCCACCGAGGCGGTGACGCCAAAAAAGATCTCTTCCGCGCCAAAGGACTTGGCCGCATTTTCCAACGAAACCAGCATAACAACGAACTCACTTTCATGGGGATAAATCTAATAGATAATGTTACCATATTTGACCGAAAAGTACAACGAAAGGGCAAAGAAAAAGACGATGGGTTCTACCACCGTCTTTCTGCATCAAAAAATTGGTTTGGACGAAGAAACAAAATAAATTTCGCCGTTATTTCTATTGGAGTATTGCAGTGTAAATTTGAGAATCTCATTCGTTTCTTCATTTAACAATTTAGTGGTAATTTCACCATCGCCTATATATTTCAGCTCACCATTTTCTACTACAGTGGCCATAATTGCGGCTGTCTGCCAATGACCATCGGCTTCCACAAAGGCGAAGTGAGTGAACTCATCCCCCTGGGAGTACTGCACCACACCCACCAAATCGTAGGCGCCATCATCGGC
>JAGAPB010000028.1 GCA_017847995.1 Oscillospiraceae bacterium | reverse complement strand
GACATTTATTCCGTAGGGGAGGGGCTTTGCTCCTCCCGCAAATTACGGGCAGGCCAACGGGCGGAGTAACCCCCCTACAAATACACAGGGGGGCCTTTTGTTGCCCTCATCCGTCTTTGCCTTGCGGCAAATCCACCTTCTCCCGGGAGAAGGCTTTAAAACGAAAACCGCCCCATCGGCTGCGATGGAGCGGTCTTCTTATGCGTCGGGGTTCAGTTTGATGATTTCTTCGGCCAGGCGCTTGGCGTCGTCCAGACTTTCCAGGGCAAAGCAGGCCTTGCGCAGCTTGGCGGCGCCCCGCAGCCCGGTGAAGTACCAGGCGGCGTGCTTGCGGGCCTCACGCATGCCAACATACTCGTTTTTATAGCCGCAGATCATTTCCATGTGGCGCAGCATCACGGCCATGCGTTCCTCCACCTTGGGGTCGGGCAGCAGCATGCCCTCTTCCAGATAGGCTTTGATCTGGCTGAACAGCCAGGGGCGGCCCAAAGCCCCACGGCCTATCATCACCAGGTCGCAGCCGGTTTCCTCGTACATGGATTTGGCCTCCTGGGGGGTGGTGATGTCGCCGTTGCCCACCACCGGGATGGTCAGGGCTTCCTTTACCTGCCGGATGATGTCCCGGTCAACAGGCGGGGCGTACATCTGCACACGGGTACGCCCGTGGATGGTAAGCATGGCGGCCCCGGCCTCTTCGGCCCGTTTGGCCACCTCCAGGGCGGTAACATTGCTTTCATCCCAGCCCTTGCGGATCTTTACCGTAACGGGGATGTCCACCGCCTGCACCACCGCGGCGATGATCTCTCCGGCCAGCTTGGGGTCGCGCAGCAGGGCGCTGCCGCCGCCGTTGCCGGCAACCTTGGGGGCGGGGCATCCCATATTGATGTCGATGGCTTCGGGGTTGTGGGCCAGCGAAAGCTTGGCTGCCTGGGCCATGGTGGCGGGGTCGTCGCCAAAAAGCTGCACCGCGGCGGGGCGTTCGGCGGCCGAAAGGTTCAGCAGGGCGTCGGTTTTTCGGCCCGAAAGGGTAAGCCCCTTGGCGCTGGCCATTTCGGCCACGCACCAGCAGGCGCCGTATTCCACACAAAGTTCCCGGAAAGCCCGGTCGGCCACTCCGGCCATGGGGGCCAGGGCGGCGGTGCGGGGAAGTTCAATGGAACCAAGCTTCATAAAAGGATTCTCCTTACTTCTTCTTTTCAGGTTGTTCGCTGACAAAGGCGGCGCCCAGAATCAGCACCGCACCCAGGATGCTGCCCAGGCCCAAAGGTTCGTGCAGCAGCAGGGCCGAAAGCAGAATGGCCACAATGGGGTCGATGTAGCTGAAAATGGCCAGGGTGTGGGCCTCCAGGGCATTCATGGAGCCAAAGTAGAGCATATAGGCCAGACCGGTGTGGATGACGCCCACCACCAACAGCAGGCCCAGCTCCACAGGGGCGGGGGAAAGGGTGGAAAGCTCTTCGGTAAACAGCACATAGGGCAGCAGCACAGCGGCCGCGGCGGCCATCTGCACCATGGTGCGCTTGAGGGGAGGCGTTTCACCCGAGCGTTTGTTCATCAGCACTACACAGGCGTACAGCAGGGCGGCGCTTGCCCCCAGCAAAATGCCTTTCAGCTCCTGCACGCCCGAAAACCCGGCCTGCAGCACCCCCGAAACGGGGATCATGCCCGCCAGCGCCACAAAAACGCAGAGAAGCTTTTTGGCGGTCAGGCGTTCCTTCAGCACAAAGGGAGAGGCCAGGATAAGAAAGACCGGGGCAAGGTAGTAGCAGAGGGTGGCGGTGGCCACGGTGGTGTAGCGGTAGGCTTCAAACAGCAAAATCCAGTTGAAGCCCATCAGAATGCCCGAAAGGGCCAGCAGGGGCAGCTTGCTTCTCATGGCGGCAAAGGAGAAGCCTTCCTTTTTGAGGGCAGTTACCGCCAGCAAAAAGAGCAGCCCCACCACGCTGCGCACCAGGGCGATCAGGCTGGAAGGAAGGCCGATATTGCGCACAAAAATGCCGATGGTGCCAAAGATGAACATGGAAGAAGCCAGGCTGGCCATGGCGGTGCGGCGGGTATTTTTTGCAGTGGTGTTCAAGGCGGTTCCTCCCCATAAAACAAAATCTTTTCAAATTATACGGCGATTGCGAAAAAAAGGCAAGAAAATGGGCCAAGAACCACACTTGTGTAATGTAGAAACATGTCGTATAATGTTTTGGAAACATTTGGAAGGAGGCGGCGCTGTGCCCGTAATGCTGATTTGGTCGGCAGCAGCAATGATCTTTTATTTTGTGCTGCAGCTTTTGTTTTGCCTTGGCGCCAAGCGCAAAAAGGGCAGAAGGGTGCCCATTTGGGTGCTGTGCGCCCTTGCCTTGGCAGTGTTGGTTTTCTGGCTGGCCGGCCTGGGCGGCTACAACTTTGGGGATATTATTTCGGCTCGGGAGGCCCAAAGCCTTTTTGGGGCGGTTTTGTGGCTGTCGGCCCTGGTGGGGGATCTTCTTGCCTGGCTGGTCTACCGTGCCACCCGCTGGCACACCTAAATAGAAGATCTTTTCGGCTGCCTGTTTGGGCGGCCTTTTTTCTTGATGAAAGAACCGGTTGCGTATATAATATATCCTAGATGATTGCGCCGAATATATGGCGGAGGGAGAAAAGATATGAAACTGCTTGCCATCGATTCCAACAGTATTCTGAACCGTGCCTTTTACGGCATCAAACTGCTTTCCACCCCCGAGGGAGTTTACACCAACGCCCTGGTGGGCTTTTTGAATATTCTGCACAAGCTGACAACCGACATCCAGCCCGATGCCATCGCCTTTGCCTTTGACCTGAAGGGCCCCACCTTCCGCCACCAGATGTACGATGGCTATAAGGCACAGCGTAAGGGCATGCCCGAAGAGCTGGCTCAGCAGCTTCCCCGCATCAAAGAGATTTTGACCTTGATGGGCTACCCCATTCTGGAAGTGCAGGGCTATGAGGGGGACGACATTCTGGGTACCCTGGCGGCCCACTGCGGCCGCGAGGACCGGTGTATTATTGCCACCGGCGACCGCGACAGCCTGCAGCTTGTGCGGGATAATGTCACTGTTCTGCTGGCCACCACCAAGGCGGGCGGCGCCATGTACACCGCCATGACCCCCGATGCCATTATGGACCAATATGGGGTGGCTCCCCGTCAGCTTATCGACGTAAAGGCACTGATGGGGGATAGCTCCGACAACATTCCCGGCGTTGCCGGCATCGGCGAAAAAACCGCCCTCTCCCTCATCATCAACAATCAGACCCTGGATACCATTTACAACAACCTGGAGACCATCCAGGTGACGCCCAGCGTGCGTGCCAAACTGCAAAAGGGCAGGGAATCGGCCTATATGAGCCGGGACCTGGCCCGCATCCGCTGCGATGTGCCCCTGCCCATGACCATGGAGGAACTGGCCCCCAAGCCCATGCGGGAAGGGGAGCTTTATGACCTGCTGGCCAGCCTGCATATGATGAAGCACATCGAAAAGCTGGGCCTGAGACCCGGCAATTCGGCCAGGCTGCACCAGCTGCAGGCCGAGGCCCCGGTCTATGCCCTTGCGGCAGGCGGGGAACTGCCCGCCTGGGGCGAAAAGCCCCTGTGCATCGCCGCCGAATATGAGGAGGAAAGGATCACCCAACTGGCAGTGGCCTGCGAAAAGACCGTCACCCTTTGGAATGACCCCGACCAGGCCCTGGTGGAGGCGATTTGTGCCCTGCCGGGCGAAAAATACACCGAGGACTGCAAGGCCCTCTTCCGTGCCGTGCTGCCCGCCAAGCTGGAAAATGTGACCTTTGACACCCGCCTGGCCGGCTATCTGCTGGCCCCCGACGCCAACGACTACACCGTGCCCCGCCTGGCCGAAGAATGCGCCCTGCCCACCCCTGTGGTGGAAGGGGAGGAGGTTCCCGAAGTGGCGGTGCGCGCCGCCCTGCTGGCCGGCCTTTGCCCCAAAATGAAGCAGCGCCTGGAAGAAAACGATCAGTTAAAGCTGCTGGGTGAGATCGAAATTCCTCTGGCACAGGTGCTGGCCGACATGGAACGGCTGGGTTTTGCCATCGACTGCGAGGCCCTGACCGCCTTTGGGCAGGAGTTGGACGTGGAGATCGAACGCCTGCAAACCGCCATCTATCTGGCGGCAGGGGGCGAATTTAACATCAACTCCCCCAAGCAGTTGGGCGAGGTGCTGTTTGAACGGCTGGGCCTGCCCGCCCGCAAAAAGACCAAAAACGGCTATTCCACCAACGCCGAGGTGCTGGAGAGCCTTTCCAGCTACCACCCCATTGTGGAAAATGTGCTGGAATACCGCAAATATACCAAGCTGCGTTCCACCTATGTGGAGGGCCTGGGCAAGGCCATCGGCCCCGATGGGCGCATCCACTCGGTTTTTAACCAGACCGAGACCCGCACCGGGCGCATCAGCTCGGCCGAACCCAACCTGCAAAACATCCCCGTGCGCACCGAGCTTGGGGCAAAAATGCGGGAATTCTTCCACGCCAGGCCGGGCTGGGTGCTGGTGGACGCCGACTATTCCCAAATCGAGCTGCGTGTGCTGGCCGCCATTGCCAATGACGACAAAATGCTGGAGGCCTTTGCCGCAGGGCAGGATATCCACACCAACACCGCCGCCCAGGTGTTCGGCATGCCGGTGGAATTTGTCACCCCCCTGATGCGCACCCAGGCCAAGGCGGTCAACTTCGGCATCGTTTACGGCATCGGCGCTTTCTCCCTTTCCAAGGATATTGGGGTCAGTGTTTCCGAGGCCGACCGCTACATCAAAAACTATCTGAAAACCTATGAGGGTGTGGGACGCTATATGGAAAAGACGGTGGCCGACGCCAAGGAATGCGGCTACATCACCACCCTGTTTGGCCGCCGCCGCTATCTGCCCGAACTGAAAAGCTCCAACTTTAACCTGCGCTCCTTTGGCGAGCGTGTTGCCATGAACGCACCCATCCAGGGCACCGCCGCCGACATCATCAAAATTGCCATGATCCGGGTGTTTGAACGCCTGAAGCGGGAGGAGCTGGAAGCCCAACTCATCCTGCAGGTACACGACGAACTGATCGTGGAAGCCCCGGAAAGCGAGGCCGCCCATGTGGCCGAAATTCTGCGGGAAGAGATGGAGGGCGCCGCCCAACTGAAGGTGAAGCTGGAGGCCGACACCGGCATCGGCAAAACCTGGGGGGAGGCCCACTGATGGAAAAAATCAAGGTTGTGGCCATGACCGCCGCCCATGTGGCCGAGCTTGCACGGTTGGAGCAGCTCTGCTTTTCCGAGCCCTGGAGCGAGGCCGGATTGGCTGCCGAACTGAACAACGAAACCGCCTTTTTCCGTGTGGCGGAGGATGCCGGCGGAAATGTTCTGGGCTATGTGGGGATGCACTGCGTGGCCGGGGAATGCTACATCGACAATGTGGCAGTTTTTCCCCAGGCGCGGCGCAGAGGGGCCGCTTCGGCCCTGCTGGCCGACCTTGTGGCCTGGGCAAAAGCCAAGGAATGTGCTTTTGTCACCCTGGAGGTGCGTCCCAGCAACACCGGAGCCATCGCCCTTTATGAGAAATTCGGCTTTGCCGAAGCGGGCCGCCGCAGGCGCTTTTACCGTGACCCTGAGGAGGATGGCCTTATCCTTACTTTGAACCTTTGACCTTTCCCCCGAAAGGAATGAAAGCCCATGCTTGAACTGTTTGAATTTCGGCAAAATTTTTTGCCCTTTGTGCTGCTGGGCGCGGCGGTGGTGCTGCTGGCCTTTTTTGGATGCAGCCTGCGGCTGAAGCTGCGCAGCTACCGCATTGCCAGTGCAAAAATAAAGGACCCCATCAAACTGATGGTGCTTTCCGACCTGCATAGCTGCCGCTTTGGCAAGGAACAGGAAAAGCTGCTTCGCCTGGTGGAGGAAGCACAGCCAGATGTGGTGTTGTTCCCCGGGGATACGGTGGATGACCGTCTGCCCCCCGAACCGGCCTTTTTGCTGCTGGAAAAACTGTCCCAAAGCCGGACCTGCCTGCTTGTTACCGGCAACCACGAATACCGCACCATGGAAATGGATGCCCTGAAGCGCCGTCTGACCGGCCTTGGGGTGACGGTGCTGGAGAACCGTTCGGTCGCCGATGAGCAGTTGGCGGTGCATGGCCTGGAAGACCCGGAAGGGCTGGGGGAAGAATTTGGCCGGCGGCTGCAAATGCTGGGAGAAAACGTTGATCCCAAGCGGTTCAACCTGCTGCTGACCCACCGCCCCGAACGGTTTGAGGAATATATCCCCTATGGATTTGACCTGGTGGTGTGCGGCCACACTCACGGCGGTCAGTGGCGGCTGCCCGGTGTTGTGGAGGGCCTTTTTGCCACGGGGCAGGGGCTGTTCCCCACCTATGTGGGCGGAAGCTATGAAAAAGACGGCTGCAACATGATCGTAAGCCGGGGACTTTCCAAAAAGCACATTTGGATCCCCCGTATTTTCAACCCGCCCGAGGCGGTGCTGATCACTCTGCTGCCCAAAGAATAAACAAAAAAACGGACATCCCGGTTCAGGTGGGATGCCCGTTTTTTATTCTGCGATGATTTGATTGGCAAAGGTGCTTAGCGCATGGGCGGAAGTGTATTCCGCTTTATAGGATTGACCGTTAATGTAAATCACGGCGTTGCCAAAGTTGACCACTTCCAGGCCGGTGCCGTCTTTGCAAACAAGGGTGAATTTGACCGTTTGGCCCCCGGCACCCAGAAGCCGGTAGCCCTTGCGGGAGATTTTCAAATCTTGCAGCAATTCCACCGCCTGGGCGGATCGCTCCCCGGTCAAAACGACCTTTTCTTCGGGCGGCATGACATAGACGAACATGGTGTCTATCTGGTCCGGCCGCAGGTGGGACAGGGGTGTTTGGGGGCGGAAATGAAGCAGGGCGGCCGCCGCAAGGACGAAAAATGCGAGGAGAAGGAGGCGTTTTTTGCGTTTGCTCATGACAAGGCTCCTTT
Organism: Oscillospiraceae bacterium; assembly: GCA_017847995.1. Classification (GTDB taxonomy): domain Bacteria; phylum Bacillota; class Clostridia; order Oscillospirales; family Ruminococcaceae; genus Heteroruminococcus. The sequence goes on along the minus strand of JAGAPB010000028.1, from coordinate 504 downwards.
CACGATCGCCTTAATAGGGCCAAACGATTTTGCGGCAGGCGGTGCAGGCGTAAACCTGGGGATAGGGCGGTTCCCCCATGGCAAGTTCGGGGGTAAGCAGGATGGCATTGTGCTTTTCCATCTGTTTTTGGGTATACAGCAGGGGAGAGCGTTCGCCTTCGGGCAGGAAAAAGTTGCCGCCACGGCCGCGCATAACGCCTTGGGTCATTTCTTTTCCACACCAGGGACAGGTCATGGCAATGCTCCTTTCGTCGGTCACAGGCTTGCGGGGTCAAGGCCCAGTAGGCCGCAGGCGTTGCGCCAGAAGATTTTCTCTTTGTCTTCTTCGGGGATAGGCAGGCTGGCGACGGTGTCGTAGGTCTACTTGCCGCCCCAGGGGCAGTCGGTGGCAAAAACGATTTTGTCGGGGCCGTGGGCCTTCACAATGGCTTCAAACTGGTGGCGGGGCATAAACTGGGCGGCCATACTGGTGTCCAGCCAGCAATCGGCGCCGCAGAGATATTC
>JAGAPB010000027.1 GCA_017847995.1 Oscillospiraceae bacterium | reverse complement strand
AGGGATCTGCCATGGCAGATATTCCTGGTGTTGCCCGCGCAATTCAGGAAGCTGGTAAGGAAGATGAAACTTATGTAATCGGTACCTGCCTGGTATCTTCCGCTGCTCAGTATCTGGAAACCGGCGCTATTGACTGCATCTCCTTCTGGGATCCTGCCGATGCTGGTTATGCCCTGAACGAACTGGCTCTGAAGTGCCTGCGTGGCGAAGAAATTGCCGATGGTCTGGATCTGACCCCTGCTGGTTATCAGGATCTGCATCTGGAAGGTAATGTTTTTGAAGGCGAAGCCTGGATTGACGTCACCGTAGAAAATATGGGTGATTATAACTTCTAATTAGTTAACCTCCTAGTCCATATAATTATGATGAGGGTGACCATCACATTAGTGATGGTCACCCTCAATGTTACTAAAAATATCGTGATTATCGATAGAAGGACTTGCAATTAAAATACGTTGGTTAAAGCAGAGGCAGCCGGACTCGGTTGCCTCGGCTTTTTGTTTAGTTGACAGGTTTTACTCTACGCAGATGACACCGTCATCCTTTACCTGGATGGTCATACCGTCCTTTACATATTCCAGGAACTCTTCGCCCAGGCTGTCCACAACAGGCATGTTGACGCCATCAAGCCAAACCGAGGCCAGAATGGAGCCGGCAGCGGCCAGCGAGTCGATGGGCTTGGAGAACAGCATACAGGCGGGCTGGCGGCCCATGGCGCAGGCACAGTACAGCACCAAACCGCCGGTGGTGGAACCGATGGTCTGGGGCAGGCACAGAGCGGTGCCCAGCATCTGCTTGCCGAACAGGTCGGGGTTGTTCTGGTCACCGCAGGTGGCCTTTTTGTCGCCAAACTGCAGGGCCTTCTGGAAGGAAGCCAGAGTATTCAGACCGCCATGAGAAACCAGTGCGGGGGCAGTAACGGTACCGGGAGTTACAACTCTTCCTTTGAACTCTTTCATCTTACTTGCCTCCCTTCGTAATCTTCACAAGAATTTCGTCTTCGGTATAGAAGCGTGCGGTGGTGTAGGTGCGCAGCTTGTTGGAGCAGGTGATGACCGGCATCTTGCCTGCCAGGGGGTTATTCATGTACATCAGGGGGCAGATGTAAGAAAGGATGACGCCGGTTGCCTTCAGGCGGGCGGCGTATTCGGTCTTTTCAAATTCCTTCTTCACAGCAGGGGCGGTGGTGAAAACGGTGGGGATGACAACCTTCTTGTTGCCGCTGGCCTTCAGTCCTTCTTCTACACGCACCGTCCAGTCGATCAGCTGCTGCATGGACATATGAGGGCAGCCGATGAAGCAGAGCTTGGGGGTTGCGTCGGCGTTCTTCCACATAACGGGGTAATTGTTCTTCACCCGTTCCAGTTCGGCGTCGTCAATGACGTAAACCTGTGCATCTTCCTTGACCAGAGCATCGCCCAGTTCCTTGGCTTCGGGGGTAAGGCCTGCAATGTGGTAGAGGCCAACAGCGCCGTTGGAGGCGGTGGCGGCGCCAAAGTCCTTCAGATAGGCGCAGTTTTCGTCGTTCAGTTCTTCGCCCAGCCATTTTTCCATGCCGGTGATGTAGGGAACGTCCTCCATCACCTTCATGCCGATGGCGCTGCCCAGCAGCTGTGCTTCGGGCTTGTTTTCGCATTCAACCTTTACGATCCAGGTTGCCTTGCGGCCTTCATCGGTCAGCAGACCAAAGTGGGGAACAAACCCTGCGATGGAACCCATGATGTCCATGATGCCGCTGTTGCGGTTGCAGCGGGCGCCCAGCACCGAGTTTGCGTAAACAACGGCGGAGGATTCGGCCCAGCTGAGGATGTCGCCTTTGCCGGGCTTGTTGCCAACCTGGTCCAGATAGCAGGCGCAGGTGAAGGCGTCCTTGTCCATCAGACCCAGTTCCTGCAGCTGTGCTTCATAGCTTTCCTGGGTGGAATACATGAAGTTGTTGAAGATGAAGTTCATCAAAAAGTTGGCAGGAACGTTTTTGTCCAGAGGACGGGGGTCCACCGAAAACTTCTGCTGCGAAACAGCGCCGGCATCGATCAGCTGCTGCATCAGGTCAAATACAGGCTTCATCATTTTCAGGCCGAAGGAAGTTACCAGGTGGTTATGTTCGGAAGTAACAGGCACCATCTTGTCTGCGCCAAAGGTTTCGCCGTACATCACAAGGGTCTTCATGACCTTTGCCATGGTTTCGCCCTTGGAACCGGACAGTATGGCCTGTTGTTCGTCGGTCAGATACACAAAAATTCCTCCTTTTTAGATTTTCATGCAGACATCCCATGCGCCCCAGATGACCGAGCGCAGATTGCCCACCTTGTCGGCATCGCCGATGATGTGGATGTTCTTTGCCTTGGCGGCAATGGGAGCGGGCTTGTAGCCAACCGACAGAATAACGTTGTCGGCGGCGATCTTATAGGTCATGCCGTTCTTGTCCTTGACCACAACGCCGTCGTCCTGAATTTCGCAGACCGAGGTTTCCAGGTGAACAGAAACATTGTTGGTCTTGAAGAAGTCCCGCAGGAAGCTGGTGTTGGCCAGGCAGACACCGGGGGTGGTAACAAGGTCATCCTGCATTTCCACAATGGTGGGCTGCTTGCCCTGCAGATAGAGTTCGTAGGCAATTTCACAGCCGGTAAGGCCACCGCCGATGATGGTGACCTTTTCGCCTACTTCGCGCTTGCCCAGCAGGAAGTCAACAGCCTGGATGCCCTTTTCAAAGCCGGGGATGGGAATACGGTTGGGGGTGGAACCGGTGGCGACGATAACCTCGTCGGCCTTTACGTCGGCCAGCGACTTCACTTCGCTGTTGAGCTTTACTTCGATGGGGTACTTGGACAATTCACGTCTGTACCATGCGATCAGGCCGCGGTCCTTTTCCTTAAAAGAGGGGGAGGCGGCAGCGATGAATACGCCGCCCAGTTCGCCGCTCTTTTCGTACAGGGTGACCTTGTGGCCCCGCTTTGCGCATACCAAAGCGGCTTCCATACCGCCAATGCCGCCGCCGATGACGGCAACAGTTTTGCTCTTCTTGGCAGGCTTTATGTAGTGCTTCTTGGACTGCATGGTCTCGGCGTTGATGGCGCAGCGAGCCAGCCCCATGGTATCGGTCAGGTCCTGGGTGTTGTAATGACCCTTGGAGGAAGAGAAGTTGAAGCAGCCGGCGTGGCAGCAGATGCAGGGACGAATGTCCTCCAGACGGTCTTCGATCAGCTTGGTGACCCATTCGGGGTCGGCCAGGAATTGGCGGGCAACACCCATACCGTCGATCTTGCCTTCGGCAATGGCTTCGGCAGCAGCGTCGGGTTCCATACGTCCGGCGCAAACCACGGGGATATCTACAACCTGCTTGATGTGTGCTACATCTTCCAGGTTGCAGTTCTGGGGCATATACATGGGAGGATGTGCCCAGTACCAGCTGTCGTAGGTGCCGGCGTCAACGTCGAGGGCGTCATATCCGGCCTCGACAAGGATCTTCGCGGCCTCGAGGCCCTCCTCGGTGTCGCGGCCAAGCTCGGGGAACTCTTCGCCGGGCACCGCGCCCTGGCGGATATCCTTGATGTAGCTCTTGAGCGAGAAGCGCAGAATGACGGGGAAGTCCTCGCCGCAGTATTTTTTGATCTTCTGTACGATCTCAATTGCAAAGGTCAGACGGCCTCGCAGATCTCCGCCGTATTTGTCGGTGCGCTTGTTAAACAGCGACATGGCGAAGCAGTCGAGCAGGTAGCCCTCGTGAACGGCATGCACCTCGACGCCGTCATAGCCGCATCTTTTTGCTATCGCGGCGGACACGCCGAACTGCTCTACGATGCGCTCGACCTCCTCGGTGGTCAGCTCGCGGCACTCGATCCTCGGGTTCCAGCGGTTGCTGACGGTAGTGGGAGCGACGAATTTACGGTCGTGGATCATTGCGGGCATGGCGCTGCGGCCGAGGCCGGCGGTGAGCTGCACGAAGATCTTGGTGCCGAAGGCATGGACGCGGTCGGTCAGCTCGCGTGCGGATTTGATGTACTTGCCGGGGCAGATCGTCGGACAGGGGAAGGAGCCCGGGCTGTGCACCTCGATGTTGTTGTCGACCCAGTTTGCGCCGGTGATTATAAGACCGACTCCGCCGGCGGCGCGCTTGACGTAATGGTCAACGGCGTCCGGCAGATAGGCGCCGTCCTCGTCGTTGTGAGTCGTGGTGCCCATCGGAGCCATGTAGTAACGGTTCTTGATCTCCGTTTTCCTGATGGTGAACGGTGTAAAAAGCGGTT
>JAGAPB010000026.1 GCA_017847995.1 Oscillospiraceae bacterium | reverse complement strand
CGGTACCACCCACGTTTTTGCACGAAGCAAACACTCCTGCGGCCTGTAACGGGGCCCTGCCGTCGCCGCCTACCACAGTACTTCAGCGGCGCCGCTCCCAAGTGAACTTCGGCAAAGTCGAAACCATGTCATCCCTTGCAGCCGTGGGGAAAACTCTCTGTAAGGTCAAACCCTGCTTACTCTCTTGATCACAGCGTTATTTGTATAACATAGGAATAATAGCATAAAACCGCAGAAAAATCAAGTTTTTCCACCAATCAGACGCCCCAAAGATTATGAAATTTTGTTCTATGCGGTATCTTTTTGGGATGCTATAATAAAGACAGAAAGAAATGTTTTGATTTATCTGACCAAGAAACAACCTTTGGTTAAGGGGGCTATTTGCATGAGATATGGCTATGACCCTGTATGGACTATTTTCTTAAATAATTTTGTTGTCTTTGTTTTGCCCTTTTTGTGCGGCCTTTTGTTTCGGATCTTGCTGCGGAAGGCAAGATTGGGGTGGCTGGTTACGGTTCTTTTCGCGTTGCTGGCTGTTATAATGATGGTCATTGCCGTTGATCCGCCGGTTTCGGGCAGCGAATATTATGGCATCAGGGTGTGCCAGTGCCTATGTGCAACAGGCGGGTCGCTGCTTGTGGGAATGATCCTGAAATTAAAAAGGAGAAAAAGGGATAGGAGGAAAGCAGGATGAAAAAAGAGACAATGCTGCTTTATACCGCCGATGATATGAAAAAGACCGAGGCCGCCGCCGATGCCCTGGGCCACAGCTATGCCGAAATGATGCGTATGGCGGGGGAGGGTGCCGCTGATGTCATCCTTTCCCGTTTTGACCTGCGGGGAAAAAGCTGTGTTGTGTTCTGCGGCAGGGGCAACAACGGCGGGGATGGCTATGTGGCTGCCAGCCGCCTGCTGCAGCATGATGTGCTGGTCACAGCGGTGTCGCTGGGCAGCGCCCCCACTTCGGAACACGCCCTTGGGCAGTACGAACGTGCGGTCAAGAACGGCCTTTACATCATGGACTGGCAGGATGAACGGGTAAAGGCACTGTGCGAGCGGGCCGACCTGGTGATCGATGCCATCTGCGGCACCGGCTTCCACGGCCAACTGCGGGAAGATGCCCTGTATTGCTGTGAGCTCATCAACAATGCCCCTTGTCCCGTGTGCGCCTTTGACCTGCCCACCGGCGTTTGTGCCGATGACGGCACCGTTGCCCCAGGCAGCGTGGGCGCCGACCTCACCATCACCTTCCACGGCTGCAAGCCGGGGCAGCTCATCCTGCCGGGGCGCACCTATTGCGGCGAGGTGGTCTGCGTAGACATCGGCATCATGGAGGAGGCCGACCAACCCTCGGAAGAACACATTTACATAGACCGGGATTACGTCATTTCCCGTATTCCGCCCCGCCCCGAAGAATGCAACAAGGGCACCTTTGGCCGGTTGCTGGCGGTGGTTGGCGGCGAAAAATACATGGGAGCCGCCCTGCTGGCCACCGATGCCGCCCTGCGCAGCGGCGCCGGATATGTTCAGCTTGCCTCCACTGCCAAGGTTTGTGACGTTTTGCTCCCCTCTGTTCCCGAAATCATTATGACCCGCTGTGCCGCCGACCACGAAGGGGGCATCGACGGCCAGGTGGCTCACCACCTTTGCGAACAGGCCGAGCGGGCCACCGCCCTGCTGGTGGGGTGCGGCCTTGGCACGGGCAGCGGAGCCGCCCATGTGGTGGAAGTCCTGCTGCAAAACAGCACTTCGCCCCTGGTGCTGGATGCCGATGGAATAAATCTGCTGGCGCAAAACATAAGCTTGTTAAAAAAGCGCCGCTGCGAACTGATCTTAACACCCCATCCTGCCGAGTTTGCCCGCCTGCTTGGTGTTTCCACCGCCGAGGTTTTGGCCAACCGTCTGCAGCTTGGCCGGGAGTTTGCCCAAAAACATGACCTTACCCTTCTGCTGAAGGGAAGCTGCACCATGATTTTTACCCCGGACGGCCTTTGCCGCTATGCCGATGCCGGAACCCCCGGCCTTGCCAAAGCGGGCAGCGGGGACGTTCTGGCCGGGTTGATCGGTGGTCTGTTGGCACAGGGGCTTGCCCCCGCCGATGCCGCCGCCTGCGGGGCATGGCTCCACGGAAGGGCAGGTACCCTTGCCGCCCGGCAGAATTCGGTGGCCGCCATGCTGCCCCGCGATGTGGTGAACTGCCTTGGGAAGGCATTTTTGGAGTGCGGGCGCTGAAAAGGAGGGACTTTTCACGAAAGCCCGAACTATTCTTTGCCTTTGTGCCGTACTTTTTCTATATGGCTGCGGTGCCGCCCAGCCCAGGGCCATCACCTTGGCGCAGGCCCAGGCGGCGCTGGCAGAACCCCTTTCGTCCGATCTCTGCATCCAAACCGGGGAAATAACCGTAGAAGGACGGCTGGAACGAACCGGCCCCGAGATGTACTCCTTCACAGTAACTTCCCCCCAACCGCTGGAGGGCCTTTCCCTCAGCCTTCAGCAGCAGGAACTTCGCCTTGGTTACCGGGAAATGGAACTTGAACTGAAACCGGAGGTTTTGCCGGGAAGCTTTGCCCTTTCGGCCCTGAACCAAATGCTGGATGAACTGATGCGGCAGCAGGAATTTTCCTTTTCAAACACCCAGGATGGGGGCGGGATCCTTTCCGGAAAGGTGTCGGGAAGGAATTTTGAACTGACCCTTGACCCACAATGCTGCCCCTTGTCCTTTTCCTTACCCGAAGAGGGTGTTGTCATTCAATGGCCTGAAAAAACAGCATCATAAAAAGAAAAAATAAATGAAAAGCCCTTGGCCTTTACAGATAGGCTGGGGGCTTTTTGGCGTTCTCACCCCACTCCACGGCATGGAATATAATGATAGCAGAAAGTTTTGGCAGCGGGGACCGACCACGATTATGCTTTGGTTGTGATTAAAACCCGATAATATGGCCAAAATAAGGAGGCAAAGAATCACAAATGGAGTGTGATGGACGTGACAGTTAAGCGAGGCGATATCTATTACGCCGATCTAAGCCCGGTGGTAGGGTCAGAGCAGGGTGGAGTGCGTCCGGTGCTGATCGTCCAAAATGATATGGGAAACCACTTCAGCCCGACCGTGATCGCAGCCGCCATTACCTCCCAAAAAGATAAAAGCAGATTGCCCACCCACATTTCGGTGCGTTCCCACGACTGTGGCCTGGCCCGCGACTCGGTGGTGCTGCTGGAGCAGATACGCACCATCGATAAACGCCGGCTGAAGGAACGCATGGGCAAGCTGGATGACCAATCCATGACCCAGGTAAACCACGCCCTTTCCATCAGCTTTGGGCTGGGAGCCGAATAAAACAAAAACCAGGCCGACTGGCGCAGAAAAGCATCCTGCTTTTTCTCAGGTTGGTTTGCGGGAACACAACGGAAAAAGATGCCCCCATACATCAGGTGTGGGGGCTCTTTTATCTTTTTGCACATCTTTTCAGTGAAGGTTTGTGCGCCGCAAAACGGTTCCTCTCACAGATTTGCAAATGTATCTGTGAATTTTACAAAATCAAGTGACACAGATTGTTGAAACTACCAAATATTGTGTGAAACATTTACCAATCATTGCACCAATATGCAAAAAGGACTATAATCTAGATGTCATAAAATTTGGCAGAAAGAGGTGTTTCCATTATGAAATATCGTAAGATGGGTACCAGCGACATCGAAGTATCGGTCATTGGCCAGGGCACTTGGGCATTTGGCGGCGACTTCTTTGGCGATGTTGATGCAGAACTGGGTATCAAGGCTATCCACAAGTCCATTGAACTGGGCGTAAACCTGGTTGATACCGCTCCCGCATACGGCCCCAACTGCGATTCTGAAAAGCTGGTTGGCAAGGCTCTGAAGGGTTTGCGTGACAAGGTCGTTCTGACCACCAAGTTCGGCACCTTCCGTTATGGTCCTGCTTATGTTAACTCTCTGGATCCAGACGTTATCCGTCAGCAGCTGGAATCTTCCCTGAAGAATCTGGGTACCGACTACATCGACATCTACATGATCCACTGGCCCGACTACAACAAGGGCATCGAAGGTGGTCTGCAGATGCTGGCTGACCTGAAGAAGGAAGGCAAGATCCGTCTGGCCGCTGTTTCCAACTTCAGCGTTGAACAGATCAAGGTTGCCGAACAGATTGCCGGCATTCAGTGCGTACAGCCTCCCTGCAACCTGTTCAATCGTTCCAGCTTTGAAAACGGCATCATTCCTTACTGCGCCGAAAAGAACATCGGTATCATGACCTACGGCTCCCTGGGCGGCGGCATCCTGACCGGCACCCTCAAGAAGCCCATCGTCAACGGCGGTTCCGAACAGCGCAACGGCTTCTACAATTTCTTCAACGAACCCATGTGGACCAACTGCAACAAGGTTCTGGATGTTCTGCGCGAAATTGCCGCCAACCGCGGTGTATCGGTAGCCGAAGTTTCCATCAACTGGGTACTGGCACAGCCCGGTGTCACCACCGCTCTGCTGGGCACCACCACTCCCGAAATGGCTGTACAGAACGCTGCTGCCGCCAACTGGGAACTGACCCAGGAAGAACTGGATCTGATCAACGCCAAGTACGCCGAATACATGGCATAATCTGTCCCATTCTATTCAAAAAATTGCCCCGGTCCAGTTTGGACCGGGGCTTTTTTGTGCGCTTACAGCACATAAAGGAGGACCAGCAGATAGTGCATCAGGCTGCCCAGCAGAACGAACACATGGAACAGCTCGTGGAAGCCAAAAACGGGGGAGAGGTTGGGCTTTTTCAGCCCGTAGATAAGTCCGCCCAGGGTGTAGGCAATACCACCGCCTGCCAGCAAAGCCACGGCAACGGTGGGCATGGTGGCAAGAGGGCTCATGTCAACCAACACAAACCAACCCATCAACAGGTAAAAAGCGGTGTAGAGCCAGCGAGGGGCGGAAAACCACAGCAGCTTTACGGCAATGCCGCAGAGGGCAATGCCCCAGATGGCTGCCAGCATCCAGGTGCGCTGGGACGCAGGATAGTAGCAGACCAGCATGGGGGTGTAGCTGCCGGCAATCAGAACGTAAATCATGGAATGGTCCAGCTTGCGCAGGATCAAGGTGACTTTGGGGGTGGAGTTGATGTAGTGGTAGACCGCACTGGCGGTATACAGCGCCACCAGCGAAAGCCCGAAGATGGCGGCCGAGGCGATCAGCTCAGCCCCGGACCGACCGATCACCCCCCAAAAAATCAAAACAAGGGTGCCGAAAAGAAAGGATACGGCGCCGATCATATGGGTCGCACTGCTCCAGGGGTCTTTGGCTTTTTCCATATAACGGCTCATTATATCATCTCCTGAAAACTTTATATATAGTAATAATAACTACTTAATGATGACATAGTATCATAAACTATATTATCTTTCAATAGATACTTGATTTTTGTAATATTTTTCGTTATGATAGAGAAGAAAAGGGGAGGATTGCGTTATGAAAGACCTGAATGTAACCATGCAAAACACCATGAAGCCCGAATACATCGAACAGAACGAAATTCCCGACATCGACCTGTATGTGGACCAGATCATCACCCTGCTGGACGGCCGCCTTGGCCAAAATAAACGCAATCAGGAGGACAAGGTCATCACCAAAACCATGGTCAACAATTATTCCAAGGATGGCCTGCTCAAGCGCATCAAGGGAAAAAAATATTCCAAAGAGCACATCATGATGATACTGCTGATCTGCGGGCTGAAGCGCGGCATGGCAGTGCAGGATATTGCCCGTGTTTTTGCCGGGCTGGAGGGCAACCTTTCCAACGCCGAAGGGGAATATTCCCCCGAAGCGGTTTCGGCTCTGTATGCCGGATGGGGCGAGGTGGGGGCCCAGGTAGCTGGCTCCCTTCCCGAATTTATCGGAAATACGGTAAACCAATTGGGTTTGGCAGGCGGAAAGGACGATCCCCTGCCCGCTATACTGGTGCTGACCGAAATTGCCGCCCAGTGCAGCCGCGCCGCCGAAGCCCTGATCGATGAAAGCTTTCCCGAAAAAAAGAAATAAATACTAAAACAGCTCCCCCAAAGCTTTCGGGGGAGCCTTTTGTTTGCATTTGTTGTTCCGGTGTAGTATCATTTTCAGGTAATCATTCTGAAGGAAGAAGGTGAACGGCAATGCAAATCGGTGTTTCCACTTCCTGCTATTATCCCGAAACCACCGAACGGTCATTGGATCTTCTGCTGCAGGGCGGCGTAAAGACGATAGAGGTGTTTTTTAATTCCCACAGTGAGCTGGATGTGGACTATTTGAAGGAACTGCGCCGCAAGGCGGATGCCGCGGGAGCATCCATCGCCGCCGTTCACCCCTATACCACCGGGATGGAGGGCATCCTGTTCTTTTCCGACTATGACCGCCGTTTGGAAGATTCCCGTGACTACTACAAACTTTATTACCAGGCGGCCAATCTTCTGGGGGCCGGCATCGTGGTGTTCCACGGCGGCTACAAACAGCAGACCATGCCGGTGGAAGAATATGCCCGCCGCATTGACCTGCTGGACGGGGACGCCTGGCAGACCGGGGTGCGCCTTGCCCAGGAAAATGTGGAGCGCAACCTCAGCCGCTCTTCGGCCTTTTTGGCCCAACTGCGTCTGCTGCGGCCCGAACAGCGTTTTGTTTTTGATTTGAAGCAGGCCATCCGTTCGGGGGAAGACCCCCTGGATGTCGTCGATGCCATGGGCAGCGGCATCGTGCATCTTCACCTCAGCGACCACCTGCCCGGAAGGGAATGTCTGCCGCCCGGGTTGGGCGAAACCGACTACGCCGGCCTTTTTGAGCGTCTGCGCCGCCATGGCTTTGACAGCACTGCTGTTATCGAACTTTACCGCAAAAACTTTGCAGATCAGACCCAGCTTGACCAAAGTCTTTCTTTTTTGCAAAAATTTCTTTGAACTTCGACATTTTTCGACATACAAAGGGATATTCTTATAGTAAAATATCGATAGGAAAAGAATTGTTTTCAGGCAGGGATGACTAAAATGGATGATCGCAAGGAAAATGTTGTGAACTTTCAGCTTCTGCTCATTGAATATAAAGTGCTGGAAACGGTGAAATGGTTTGGTACAGCCCAAAGCTGTATTACCTATGGTATGACGGCCTGCGTTGGCAAGGAAACTGTTTTGAAGATCGACGAGCTTTCGGTGGATTTTGAAAAGGTGAAGCGTTTTGTTTCTCTTTGCAACGAACACCATGCATCGCTGGCGCACGTGGAAGACCTTGTGCACGATTTCTTTTATTATGGATAGAAAAAGAACCCCGGGGAAGTTTGGTTCCCCGGGGATTTTTTTACTTGCAGCAGCCGCAGTTCTTGCGGTTGTGGCAGGTGTTGTTTTTGGTGCAGCAGTTTGCGGTGCAGTACAGGCAGCTGCAGGGCAGCCACCGTGGATGGCTGAAATTGGGCCAGAAGCGGTTGCGGCAGTCGGCGGGATAGCGGGCGGCACAGCCGCACTGGTCGGTACACAGGCGGTATTCCCGGGCGCACAGGGGCACTTCGGGGATGGGCTGGCAATCGCAGGTTTCGGCACAGGCAGTTGTGGGGGTGATGCATTCCCGGTTCTGCTGTGGGGTGTAAAAAACAGTGGTGCAGTTGTCGTTCAAAGTTTCGGCTGCGGCGTTGTATGCATCGTTAACGGCAGCGGAAGTGTTGCCGGAACAACAAGACATAATATCAGCTCCAATCTGAAAAGTTGGAAGAGTGTTCGATGTATCTTCTACTTTATCATATGCCGAAGTTGCCGCCGGGTTACGAACTGCCTTCGACAGAATCGTCCCTGCAGGTTGGCCTATAATGGAACCATGGTTGGAGGGATGCCCATGGTGATTTATGCAGATGTGCTTGTGGCAATCAACTATTTTGTCAGCTATGCACTGCTGTGCGGCTGCAGCCGCATTGCGGGCATTCCGCTGAACAGGAAAGGAAAGGTTCGGGGCGCCCTGGCCGGGGGACTGACCGCATTGGCGGTGTTTTTGCCCCTGGAGGGCTTTGTGTATGGGGTGCTGCTCCGCTTTGTTTCAGCCGCGACAATGCTTCTGGCGGCCTGGCCGGGGCGCAGGGCGGCGGTCTACCTGCGGTTGGGAATTATCCTGCTGTGCATCAGTTTTTTGTTTGCCGGTGGGGTGATGGGGGTTTGCCTTCTTGACCCCAAACTGCCTGTATTCTGCCCGGCGGGGATGATCTATTTTGATGTAAAACCCTTTACGCTGCTGGTTTCGGTCACGGTCTGCTACCTGCTATTGGGGCTGATCAAGCTTTTTTATGCCCAAAACAAGCATCAAGAGCTTCTTTACGGGGCCAAGGTGGTGCGGAAGGGCAGAGAAATATCCCTTCGGCTTTTCCAAGATTCGGGCAACCGGCTGGTGGAGCCGTTTTCCGGCCTTCCGGTGGTGGTGTGTGCCCTGGGGGCGGTTTTGCCCCTGCTCGCGCCGCAGGAGCTAAGCTGGTTTGAGCAGGGGATGCCGCCGCAGCAGATGCCCTTGGGGTTTCGCGTTGTGGGGTATCATGCGGTGGGCAGCCGGGGGATTCTGCCCGCTTTCCGGCCCGAAAAATTTTATCTGACCTGCGGGGAGGAAGAACTGGAATGTGACGCCTGGGTCGCGGTGAACACCGAGGATATGCCGGGCTGTGATGGGGTGTTCAATCCTGCCATGCTGGAACTGCGAATATAAAACGAAATGGAGTGTTTTTGATGGTGGAACGGTTGGGATGGAGAGGATGGTTGTTCAACCTGTTGGCCAAATGTGCCGAAAGACTGAGCCTGCGGCAGGGGGTGTGGTACATCAATGGGCCCGAAACCTTGCCGCCGCCCCTTACGCGCCAGGAGGAACAGTACTGGTTTGAACGTTTGGAGCAGGAAGACCCCGAAGCAAAAAGAATTCTTATCGTACATAATCTGCGGCTGGTGGTTTACATCGCCCGCAAGTTTGAATCCAGCGGGGTGGGGGTGGAGGATCTTATCTCTATCGGCAGCATCGGGCTTATCAAGGCGGTGAACACCTTTTTGCCCACCCGTGGCATCAAGCTGGCCACCTACGCTTCCCGCTGCATCGAAAACGAGATCCTGATGTATCTGCGCAAATGCCAGAACCGCAGGGGAGAGGTCTCCATCGACGAGCCGCTGAACATCGACTGGGACGGCAACGAGCTGCTCCTTTCCGACATTCTGGGAACCGACACAAACATCGTCAACGACACCATCGAAGAAAGCGTGGAGCGGGGCCTGCTGATGGAAGCGGTCAACCGCCTTTCCCAAAGGGAACGCACCATTGTAATATTGCGGTTTGGGCTGCTGGGCGGCCAGGAACACACCCAGAAGGAGGTGGCCGACATCATCGGCATCTCCCAATCCTATATTTCCCGGCTGGAAAAACGCATCATCAAACGCCTGCGCAAAGAGATGGAGCGGGCCTCGTGACAAAAAAGAGGGGAAATTGGGAAGAGAAATTATAAGGTTTGATGATAACTTTCCTCTCGTATTTCCATGGGATGTGTGCTAAAATAGGGGCAGAAATTCAGAAGGAAGTGATCTTTGATGCAGATTCTGCTCGATACCGCAAATATCAACCAGATCAAGTCTGTTTTGCCCTATTTTCCCATCGATGGCGTGACCACCAACCCCTCCATCCTTGCCCGCGAGGCCGAGGATGTCAACGACACCCTGCGCGCCATCCGCGAACTGCTTGGTCCCGACCGGATGCTGTTTGCCCAGGCCACCGCCCACGACAGCGCCGGCATTGTTGCCCAGGCCGAAAAGCTGACCAAAGAGCTGGGCCCCAACTTTTACACCAAGATCCCTGTGACCATGCAGGGCCTGCGCGCCGTTGCCATGTGCAAGGAACGCGGCCTCAAAACTCTGGTCACTGCCATCTTTACCCCCATGCAGGCTCTGCTGGCTGCCAAGTCGGGCGCCGACTATGTTGCCCCCTATGTTGACCGCCTGGATAACATCACCAGCGACGGCGCCTCGGTGGTTGGCGAGATCGTAAACCTTTACAACGAATACGGCTACGAAACCAAGGTGCTGGCTGCCAGCTTTAAGAACATCCAGCAGGTGTACAACGCCGCTTCCTGCGGCGCCCACGGGGTAACCGTGACCGCTCCCTTGTGCGAAAAGCTCATCTTCCATCCCTACACCGACCGTTCCCTCGAAGATTTCGATATCGATTGGCGCAGCCGCTTTGGCGAAAAGGGCATCGACCAGCTTCTCAAGTAAACAAAAAGCTCCTCCGAAAACTTTGCTCGGAGGAGTTTTTTATATTTTTCCTTTGATGCGCCGCAGGGCGCCCTTTTCCACCCGGCTGACCTGGGCCTGCGAAATGCCGATCTCCTTGGCCACCTCCACCTGGGTCCTTCCGTTCAGGAACCGCATGGAAAGGATCCGTTTTTCCCGTTCGCTCAGGTCATCGATGGCCTGGCGCAGCATGATCTCGTCCAGCCACTCCTTGTCGTCGTTTTTGTCGCCGATCTGGTCCATCACATAGATGGGGTCGCCCCCGTCGGAATAAACCGGGTCATAGAGGGAGAGGGGTTCAACGATGGCTTCCAGCGCCAGGACCACATCCTCCTTTTTGGCCTCCATTTCCCGGGCAATTTCCTCGATGGTCGGTTCTTTTAGGTTGCGTGTGGTCAGTTGTTCCTTGGTCTGCATGGCTTTATAGGCCATATCCCGCATGGAACGGCTGACCCGGATGGCGTTGTTATCCCGCAGATAGCGGCGGATCTCGCCGATGATCATGGGCACGCCGTAGGTCGAAAACTTCACCTCCTGGTTTGGGTCAAAGTTATCGATGGCCTTGATAAGCCCGATGCACCCCACCTGGAACAGGTCATCCATTACCTCTCCCCGGTTGGCAAATTTCTGCACCACGCTCAGCACCAGCCGCAGGTTGCCGTTGATCAGTTCCTCCCGGGCTGCCGTATCCCCCTGGCGCACCCGCTTCAGCAGTTCGGTCTTTTCGGCTTCCTTCAGCACCTTCAGTTTGTTGGTGTTTACCCCGCAGATCTCCACCTTATTGATATACATATCATCCCACCGCCTTCCATCTCCAGTATGGGCAGCGGTTTTGAGTCTAATGCGCTTTCCATTTGTTTCTAAAAATTGTCAGTTGGGTCATATACTGTGGGGGAGGTGATGGGATGCGCATGGATGACCTGCGGCGGAAGGACGTTATCAACCTCTTCAACGGCGGGTATATGGGCCGTGCCGCCGACCTGGAGTTTGACCCCGATACTTCGCAGATGAAAGGGATTATCATTTATGGCAGGCTGCGGTGGTTTGGCCTGCTGGGGCGCGAGGATGACATCGTCATCCGGTGGGAGGATATAGAGGTGATCGGCGATGACAGCATCCTGGTTCGCTACCGCCAGTATGGCGGAAAGGGAAGACTGCCCGAGCCCAGCCGGGAAGAAGAGCAAAACAGCCCCTAAAAACCGCAAAAAACTTGAAAAAACTGCTTAAAAATGCTTGCTTTTATTTGTTCAACCTGTTATACTAATACGGCAAAACGCACGCCCGACGATTGTCCGGGACGGTGGCTGTTACAAAAAGCAGCTTCCCGGGCAGGACGAAACGGGCGGAGGAAACAACCAAAGGAGGATTTTTGCAATGAGCGTAGTATCCATGAAGCAGCTGCTGGAAGCTGGTGTACACTTTGGCCACCAGACCCGCCGCTGGAACCCCAAGATGGCCCGTTATATCTTTACCGAACGTAACGGCATCTACATTATCGACCTGCAGAAGACTGTTAAGAAGCTGGAAGAAGCTTACATGTTCGTCCGCGACGTAGCAGCCGAAGGCGGCAACGTAATGTTCGTTGGCACCAAGAAGCAGGCTGGCGACTCCATTAAGGAAGAAGCCGAACGCGCCGGTGCCTACTATGTAAACGCCCGCTGGCTGGGCGGTATGATGACCAACTTCACCACCATCCGTCGCCGTGTTGCCCGTCTGCAGCAGCTGCGTAAGATGAGCGAAGATGGCACCTTCGACCGTCTGCCCAAGAAGGAAGTTGTTAAGCTGAACCTGGAGATCGAAAAGCTGGAAAAGTACCTGGGCGGTATCGAAAAGATGGACAAGCTGCCCGGCGCACTGTTCGTAGTTGACCCCCGCAAGGAAAAGATCGCTGTTTCCGAAGCCCGCAAGCTGGGTATCCCCATCGTTGCTATCGTTGACACCAACTGCGATCCCGACGAAGTAGACTACGTAATTCCCGGCAACGACGACGCTATCCGTGCCGTTAAGCTGATCGCCGGCACCATGGCTGACGCCATCATCGAAGGCCGTCAGGGCCAGATGGGCGCTGCCGAAGCCGAAGCTGAAGCTGCTGCTGAGTAAGCAATTTTTTCGGTGCCCGGAAGGAATCCCCTGCCGGGCACTTTTACCGTAAAAAAGAGTTGATTCCGTGATAGATTACAGGAGGAAAATGATTATGGCTTTCACTGCAAAAGACGTACAGGCCCTGCGCGAACGCAGCGGCTGCGGCATGATGGACTGCAAAAAGGCTCTGACCCAGGCCGATGGCGACATGGAAAAGGCTGTTGAGATCCTGCGTGAAAAGGGTCTGGCTGCTTCTGCCAAGAAGGCTGGCCGTATTGCTGCCGAAGGCGTAGTAGTTACCGTTGTTGACGAAGCCAAGAAGGTTGGCTGCGTTCTGGAAGTAAACTCCGAAACCGACTTTGTTGGCAAGAACGCCGACTTTGTTGCTTTCGTTGAAGCTTGCGCCAAGACTGTTATTGAAGAAAACCCTGCCGATGTTGAAGCTCTGGCTGCCTGCAAGCTGTTTGGCTCCGACATGACCGTTGACGAAGCCCTGAAGGAAAAGATCCTGGTTATCGGCGAAAACATGAAGCTGCGTCGTTTCGTTCGTTACGAAGGCGACATCGTTTCCTACGTACACGGCGGCGGCCGCATTGGTGTTATGGTCAAGTTTGACACCGACCTGGCCGGCAAGCCCGAATTTGTAGAATGCGGCAAGGACATTGCCATGCAGATCGCTGCCATCAACCCCTCTTACCTGAACCGTGAAGAAGTTCCCGCTGAAGTTGTTGCCAAGGAAAAGGAAATCCTGATGGCTCAGATCCAGGGCGACGAAAAGCTGAAGAACAAGCCCGAACAGGTTATTGCCAAGATGGTTGAAGGCAAAATCGGCAAGTACTACAAGGAAAACTGCCTGCTGGAACAGGCCTTTGTTAAGGACGGCAACGTAAGCGTAGCTCAGTACGTTGCCAACACTGCCAAGGCTCTGGGCGGCAAGATCGAAGTTGTTTCCTTTGTTCGCTTTGAAAAGGGCGAAGGCCTGGAAAAGCGCGAAGAAAACTTCGCTGAAGAAATTGCCAAGCAGCTGCAGAAGTAAGTTTTTTACAAAGAATCGCAAAGGCGTTGGACTTTGGTCCAACGCCTTTTTTCTATATTGACAGATGCACGGCCCGGTCATATAATAAGGGTAATCAAATAAGTCTGTTTCAGGGCGGGGTGCAAGTCCCCACCGGTGGTTAAAGTCCACGAGCCGCAAGGCCGATGGGGTGTAATTCCCCAACCGACGGTATAGTCCGGATGAAAGAAACGGCTGCGGTTTTGCGTGGTTACGTTCGCCCTCGGCTTTTGCTGGGGGCTTTTCTTTTTGCAAAACCGGGTCATCGTTCTCCCACAGACCTCACATCAAGGAGGCAGCATCTATGTCAAAAACCACAAAGAAAACCCGCAAGCTAACCACAATGGCAATGTTGGTGGCCGTTTCGGTCATCCTTATTTATGCCATTCATTTTCCAATCTTTCCGGCGGCACCCTTTTTGGAATATGACCCAGCCGATATTCCCATCCTGATCGGCGCATTTTTGTTTGGTCCTATTTCGGGCTTGGCCATTACGGTGGTGGCAAGTGTTATCCAAGGCATCACAGTAAGCGCTTCGAGCCAGTTTATCGGCATTATCATGCACATTATCTCTACCGGCAGCATGGTTCTTGTGGCGGGGGGGATATATAGAAAATTCCATTCCCGAAAGGGGGCGGCAATTGCATTGGTGGCCGGGGTCATCACCATGACCGCCGCCATGAGCGTCTGCAACCTGATTTTTACCCCCATTTTTATGGGTGCCCCCAGAGAGGCTGTCCTGCAGATGTTGGTTCCCATCATCATTCCCTTTAATCTGCTCAAATCCGGCATCAACAGCATCGTCACCTTCTTTGTGTACAAATCCATCTCCCGTTTGGTAACAGGGGAAGAGAAAGAATAAGCCGTAATGCTTAATAACTTTATAGCATGATCCTGCCGTAGCAAAACACACTTTTTGGGGCGCCGACAGGAATTATTGCACAAAGTTTGATCTTTTTTCTTATCCCTATTGACAAAGTTCTACCGCATTTGTATAATTACTATCGACAACTGAATCAACCTTATCAAGAGTGGTGGAGGGAACAGGCCCTGCGAAGCCCGGCAACCTGCGAAAGCAAGGTGCTAAATCCTGCGGCAACTGCCGGAAGATGAGTTTTATAAAGCGTCTGACGGCCGTCGGGCGCTTTTTCTTTGTGTCCGGCCCAACCAATGAAAGGAGAAGAAAAATGTCTGAATTTCTGTTTACCAGCGAATCTGTAACCGAAGGTCATCCCGACAAAATTTGTGACCAGATCTCTGATGCGGTTCTGGATGCCATTCTGGCACAGGACCCTATGGCCCGTGTTGCCTGCGAAACTGCCGTAACCACCGGCATGGTTTTGGTAATGGGCGAAATTTCCACCAACTGCTATGTCGACATTCCCAAGACCGTGCGCGGCGTTGTGGAAGAGATCGGCTATACCCGTGCCAAGTACGGCTTTGACTGCAACACCTGCGCTGTGCTTACCTCCATCGATGAACAGTCCCAGGATATTGCTCTGGGCGTGGATAACTCCATGGAGATCAAGGCCGGCCAGGCCGATTCTGAGTTCCAGGACGGAGCCGGCGACCAGGGCATGATGTTTGGCTATGCCTGCGACGATACCCCCGAGCTGATGCCCATGCCCATTTCGCTGGCCCACAAGCTGGCCCTGCGCCTCACCGAAGTGCGCAAAAACGGCACCCTGCCTTACCTGCGCCCCGATGGCAAGACCCAGGTCACTGTAAAGTATGTGGACGACAAGCCTGTACATATCGATGCGGTGGTCGTTTCCAGCCAGCATTCCGATGATGTTTCGCTGGAAACCATCCGCCAGGATGTCATCCGCGAAGTTTTGGCTCCCGTACTGCCTGCCGAACTCTATGACAACGACACCGTTGTGTATGTTAACCCCACCGGCCGCTTTGTTGTGGGCGGTCCCCAGGGCGACAGCGGCCTGACCGGCCGAAAGATCATTGTTGACACCTACGGCGGATGGGGCCGCCACGGCGGCGGCGCCTTCTCGGGCAAGGATCCCACCAAGGTGGACCGTTCTGCCGCTTACGCCTCCCGCTGGGTGGCCAAGAACATCGTTGCCGCCGGTTTGGCCAAGCGCTGCGAAGTTCAGCTTGCCTATGCCATTGGTGTTGCACAGCCTGTCTCTGTCATGGTGAACAGCTTTGGCACCGGCGTTGTTTCGGACGAAAAGCTGGCCGAAGCCGTTCGCAAGGTGTTTGACCTGCGCCCCGCCGCCATCATCAAGGCACTGGATCTGCGCAAGCCCATCTACCGCCAGTTGGCCGCCTACGGCCATATGGGCCGTGAGGATCTGGGCGTTGCCTGGGAAAAGACCGACCGTGTAGAAGCCCTGAAGGAAGCCATTAAGTAAATTCTGCAGTAAAAAAGCCTTGGCTCTTGTGAGTCAAGGCTTTTTTTTATATCTTGATGCCGATCCATTTGTACTGCGAAAAACGCCTGAAATAAAGTACCAGCCTCAAAAATTGCTCCAGCAGCAGCCCCAGCCATGCGCCCACCAGGCCCAAACCAAGAGGGTAGCACAGTGCCCAGGAAATGAGAGGGCGGAAAATGCCGACCGAAATAAGAGACATGCGTGCAACATACATGATGTCACCTGCTCCGCGCAGGCTGCCCGAATAGATGGTGGAAGAAACCTGGAACAAACAGGCAAATCCGGTGATGACCATCAGCGGGCTGCCCATTTCCAAAATTTCGGCGGAATCGTTGAAAATGGAAATGATGGGGAAACGCAGGAAAATGAACAGGAAGCAGAGCCCCACCGAAATAAGAAAGCCAATGCGCTGGCAGATCTTGGCGTAAAGGATGGAATGATCGGGGCGGCTTGCGCCCAGGTTTTGGCCCACCAGGGCCGAAGAGGCAACCCCCAGCCCATCACCAAAGGAAAAGGAGATGGAAAGGGCGTTCATAACGATTTGATGGGCGGCAAAGGGAATGGTGCCCAGCCCGGCCACAATTTTGGCATAGGTGAACAGGCCAAAGCGGGTGCAAAGCTGTTCCACCATGGCCCCCGAGCTGATGCGGAAAATTTGGCGGATGGTACGTGTATCCAGATGCCAGCCATCGGTGCGGCTCAGCCGCAGGAAGGTGCTTTTGGGGGTAAGAATGGAATGGAAAGATAAGATGAAGGCGATAAAATTGCCCAAAGCGGTGGCAATGGCGGCGCCCATCACGCCCCAGCGGGGAAAGCCGAAGTTGCCGCCGATCAGCAGATAGTTGAAAATAAGGTTGATCCCGTTGGCGGTCAGGTTTGTCACCATGGATATTTTGGTGTTGCCCACACCGCGCTGGGCGGCGTTGATGGTCAGCCCCACCGAATAGAAGAAATTGCCCACCAGAATAATGCGAAAATAGAGGACGGCGTCGGCCAGGATTTCCTGCTCCGCGCCCGAAAAGACCAGCAGTTGGGGAGCAAAGGCGAAGGCCAATGAATTAAGAAGAAGGGAAAGGGCGGTGGAAAGAAGGATGCCCTGGCGCAAACAGCGGTTTGCCGCTTCGGGGTCGCGTTCGCCCTTTCGGCGGGCCACAATGGTGGTGACCCCAACATTGAGGGAGATGATCACCGTAAGCACCACAAACTTTGGCTGGGTGGTGATACCTACTGCAGAAATGGCTTCCGCCCCCAGCGAGCCGACCATGATGGTGTCTACGGCGGCAATCAGCGCCACCAAAAAGGCCTCCAGCGCGGAAGGCCAGGCGATGGACAGTGTTCCCCGGTAGGCCAGGCGAGAAAGGGGCATTTCGCCGCAGATATACCGCTGCGGTACTATGTTCTGTGCGGAAAAAAAGCGGGTAAGAAACATCGTTTGCCTCCTTTCAAAATCTTGTTTCATAATAGCATAATACGGCTTTTTTTGACACACAAAATCACATCTTTTTTTGCGTTTTCATAGAATACAGCAAAGGAGTGAGTGCTATGGAAATGTGGATGGCTGCAATTTTGCTGGGTCTTGTTTTTGCCGGTGTGTTTACCCTTGCGGAGATCATCGTTGGCACCGTTGTGCTGCACCGTAGGGTAGGTGGAATGGTTATGCTGATCCCCCTGAAGCCCGGAAAAGGGGAGGAACAGCTCCGTAATGCGGTTTCGTGGCTGGAGTGGCAGCGGGGTGTTTTTCCCGGAAGGGTGGCGGCGGTCAATTTCGGTCTTGGGGAAGAAGAAGGGGATAGATGCCGCCGGTTTTGCCGGGGCAGCGGTGTGATGTGGATAGAGAAAAAGGACTGCGGGGATCTGGAATCCTTCGTTGAAAAACTGAATGGGATGGACTATAATGATTAGACGATATTTCTTTGACCGAAAGGGGGAGCCGGAATGGCCGAAAAGGAAAAAATCAAACTGAGCGGCACTGTGGAAACCATCGTGTTCCGCAACGAAGATACCGGCTTCACCGTAATGGACCTTGCGGTAGAGGAGGAACTCGTTACCGTTGTGGGCGAGGTGCTGGATATTGCCGAGGGGGAGGAAGTGACCGTGACCGGAAGCTACACCACCCACGGCACCTACGGCACCCAGTTCAAGGCCGAACTTTACGAGCGGGTCATGCCCGCCACCTCCAGCGCCATCCGCAAATATCTGGCTTCAGGTGCGGTGCGGGGCGTTGGCCCCGCTCTTTCCCACCGCTTGGTGGACCGCTTTGGCGAAAAGACCCTTGAAATTATGGAAAATGACCCCGACCGCCTGGCCGAGGTAAAGGGGATCTCTCCCAAAAAAGCACGGGAGATCGGCGAGGCCTTCCGCGGGCTTTACGGTATCCGCACCGCCATGATCTTCCTTTCCGGGCTGGGCATCGACCCTGCCGCCAGCATCCGCATCTGGAAGATGTGGGGCACCATGACCACCCAGGTCATCCAGGAAAATCCTTACCGCCTGTGCTGCGAGCAGGTGGGCATGGAATTTGAAGAAGCCGACCAAATTGCCGCGCGGATGGGCATTCCCGAGGACAGCCCCCTGCGTGTAAAGGCGGCCCTGGGCCATGTTTTGCGCCGCAATGCCCAGAATGGCCACACCTGTGTTCCCCGGGAAAAGTTGCTGCCCATCACCACCGAGTTTTTGCAGTGTGAAGGGGAACTGGTGGAACAGGAGCTTGAATTGGAGCTGGAGGACGGCTCCCTTTATCTGCTGGACGGCGAATGGGGCCCCTGCGTTTACCTTCCCGAACTGTTTTTTGCCGAAAATTACATTGCCGGGCGCATCAATCTGATGCTGGCGACCCAGAACCCCTATCCCCCCGACCATCAAAATTCGGTTGAGCTGCTGGAAGAGACCATGGGCATCACCTATGCCGCGCGCCAGCGCAGCGCTGTTGCCCAAGCCCTTTCTTATAATTTATTCATCCTGACCGGCGGCCCCGGCACCGGCAAAACCACCACCATGGCCGGTATTTTGGAACTGCTGGAACAGCAGGGTCTTAAGGTTGCCCTGGCGGCTCCAACAGGCCGCGCCGCCAAACGTTTGGCTGAGGTGACCGGCCGCGAGGCCCGCACCATCCACCGCCTGCTGGAAATTGACCCGGCCAGCCCGGTGCACGGCTTCAAACACAATGAAAAGAACCCCCTGCGCTGCGGCGCTGTCATTGTGGACGAGATGTCCATGGTGGATACCCTGTTGTTTGAGTCACTGCTGAGAGCCCTGAAAATGTCCTGTAAGCTCATTTTGGTGGGGGACCCCGACCAGCTTCCTTCGGTGGGGGCGGGCAACCTGCTGCGAGATCTGATTGCCAGCGAGCGTGTGGCCACCGTACATCTTAACGAGATCTTCCGTCAGGCTGCCAACAGCCTCATCGTCACTAACGCCCATGCCATCGTTCGGGGTGAAAATCCAGAACTGGATGCCAAAGAGAGCGACTGCTTCTTCCTTCCCCGTACCAGCCTGGATAGCGCTGCCGCAACGGTAGCCGACCTGGTCAGCCGACGGCTGCCTTCCAGCTATGGGTATTCTCCTATCGCCGATATTCAGGTGCTTTGCCCGGGCCGAAAGGGTGCCCTTGGCGTGGAAGAACTGAACCGCCGCCTGCAGGAGGTACTGAACCCTGCCGACCCCAACAAGGGCGAGACCTCCTTTATGGGCCGTGTCTTCCGCGAGGGGGACAAGGTGATGCAGATCAAAAACAACTACGACATCATCTGGAAGTCGGGGGATACCCAGGGGATGGGCGTTTTTAACGGCGACATCGGCGTTATCGATATGCTGGACCGCGGCTCCAAAAGCCTGCGGGTGCGCTTTGACGATAAATCCGCCCTCTATTCCTTCGAGATGCTGGATCAGCTTGAACACGCCTACGCCATCACCATCCACAAGAGTCAAGGCTGCGAATTCGAGGCGGTCATCATGCCCCTGTGGGGGGCTCACCGACGCCTGCACTACCGTAACCTGCTGTATACCGGCGTTACCCGTGCCCGCCGCATCCTTGTGATGGTGGGGCAGAAAAGCACCGTTGCCGGAATGGTAGAGAACAATGCCAAAACTTCTCGCTATACCAATCTTCGTTATATGGTAGAAAATCGAATGGGAATTTGACTATGAAAGATGGACTATTCCAAAATATCATAACCGCTGTTTTTCCCGACAGGTGCCTCTTCTGTGGAAATGTGACCAAGCCGGGTGAGGTCTGCTGCGACAAATGTGCCGACGGGCTGCCCTTGCTGGAAGGGAAGAGGGCTGCGATAAAACCCAATGACCCATTTTCCTTTGTGGCAGCACCCTTTGAATACAAAGATGGGGTGCGGCGGGCCATCGGCCAGCTTAAATTTCATGGGCACAAAGAGGCGGGAGAGTTTTTTGCCGCTGCCATGCTGGATTGTTTGGATGCCGGCTTCCGCCCCGATTGGGTGGTATCGGTGCCCATGAACCCCGACCGTCTGGCCGAACGTGGTTACAACCAGGCCGATCTGCTGGCACTGCCCATTGCCGAAATGCTGGGATGCAGCTTCCGGCCTAATGCCCTTGTGCGTACCGGAAATATGGTACAGCACGAACTTTCGGCCAGCCTGCGTCGGCTTGAGGCCGAAACCTCCTTTCAGCTTTCGCCCGGGGCAGACCCTTGCGGCAGGCGCATTTTGCTGGTGGATGACGTCTTCACCACAGGCAGCACCCTGCGCCGTTGTGCCTGGCTGCTGCGGGATGCCGGCGCTGCCCAGGTGGCCTGTGTTGTGGCTGCCGCAACCCCTGCCAAGCGTTAAATGGCAGAATAATTGGCAATGATTGATTTTAAAGGGAAAATACAGTATAATTTTCTTTCAGAATGATTTGCTTTTAAGGGAGAAATGAACATGAATAAAGATATAGGAATCGACCTTGGCACAGCAACAACCTTGATCCATGTGCGTGGACAGGGTCTTGTTCTGCGCGAACCCTCGGTCGTTGCTCTTGATACCCATACCGGAAAGGTGCTCAGCGTGGGCGAAGAAGCCTACCGCGTTCTGGGCAAAACCCCCGACCGCATCCGTGCCATCAAGCCCCTGGCCGATGGCGTCATCTCCGACTATGATGTGACTGCCATGATGATCAAGCACTTTCTGAAAAAGGTGTGTAAGGGCAGCTTCCTCAAGCCCCGTGTCTGCGTTTGTGTTCCCTCGGGCGTTACCGAGGTGGAATCCCGTGCTGTTATCGACACCTGTCTGGCCGCAGGCGCCCGCAAGGTTTATCTGATGGAAGAACCGGTTGCGGCCTGCCTTGGCGCCGGCATCGACATCCGCAAGCCCGGCGGTGTCATCGTTTTGGATATGGGCGGCGGCACCAGCGACATTGCTGTGCTTTCCCTCAGCGGTATTGTCTGCAAGACCTCCATCAAGGTGGCTGGCAACCGCTTCAACGATGCCATCGTTCGCTATGTGCGTGACCGCTATAACGTTCTGCTGGGCGACAACACCGCCGAACGCACCAAGATCGAGATCGGCACCATTTGGGAAGACGACCCCCTGAAGACCTGTGAGGTAAAGGGCCGCAACCTGATGAACGGCCTGCCCCACCGTCTGGAACTGACCAACAAGGAACTGATCGCTCCTCTGCTGGCCGAAGCTGAACAGGTTGCCACTGCCGTGCAGTCTGTGCTGGAGCGTACCCCTCCCGAACTGGTGGCCGACATCCACGAACGCGGCCTGCTGATGACCGGCGGCGGCGCCATGTTGGGCGGTCTGGATAAGTATCTTTCGGCACGCATGGGCCTCAAGTGCTATCTGGCCGAAGACCCTGTGGAATGTGTTGCCCGCGGCGTGGGCATGGCCTTCGACTACCTGGATGAACTGGTGGATGGCTTTATCAACCACACCAACCACTATCAGGCATAAAAATGACCCCCGAAGCTTTGCTTCGGGGGTTTTGCATTCAATACCAAACTTATTGTGTATAAGTACCTTTTTTCGTACTATTTCACCACAACCACTTGTGGTGTTGCTGTTTTTTTGCTATCATTACAGTATGTAAAGTTCACCCAAGGCCAAAGGTCAGGAGGATGAGTAAATGAAATGTCCATTTTGCGGCCATGCCGACAGTAAAGTAATCGATTCCCGCCCCACCGACGAAGGCGAACGCATCCGCCGCCGCAGAGAATGCCTTTCCTGCGAAAAGCGCTTTACCACCTATGAAGTAGTGGAAACCACCCCCTTGATGGTCATCAAGCGTGACGGCTCCCGCGAGGCCTTTGACCGTGCAAAGCTGCTTTCCGGTATGCTGAAATCCTGCGAAAAGCGCCCCGTTTCTCTCTCTACCCTGGAAACTGCTGTTGGCGAAATTGAAACCACCCTGCAGAACTCTTTGGAAAGAGAAGTTTCTTCCACCGAGATCGGTGAGCTTGCCATGGAAAAACTGAAGAACATTGACCAGGTTGCCTACGTGCGTTTCGCGTCGGTATACCGTCAGTTCAAGGATATCAATTCCTTCCTTTCCGAATTGAAGATCATTCTGGAAAACGAAGAATAACCCGGAGGAGACCCAAATGAAACAGCTCAGCAATGCCGATATTGCGGCAAAAGTAAGAAAGGCCATGAAGGACGAGGCCTCGGCCATCAACTATCTTGCCGATTTTTTTGACGGCGACCAAATCGCCGAAGTGGCCAAGACCATTGCCAACTGCCAGGGCCGCATTTTCACCAGCGCCTGCGGCACCTCGGGCGTAACCGCCAAAAAGATCGCCCACACCATGTCCTGCATCGAGGTTCCCGCATCCTTCCTTTCTCCTGCCGACGCCGTCCATGGCGGCCTTGGCCGTGTCAAGAAAGGCGATATCATGATCTTTATCTCTAAGGGGGCCAAAACCGGGGAACTGATCCCCATGCTCCAGGCCTGCAAGACCAAGGGAGTCACCGTCATCACCACCACCGAGAACCCCGAAGGTGAACTGGCCAAGGAAAGCGACTTCGTCGTTCCCATGAACATCAACTACGAGGCTGATCCCTTTAATATGCTGGCTACCTCCAGCACCCTTTCGGCCATGTCCATCTGGGATGCTATCGCCATCACCCTCATCGAAATGACTGAATACACCCGCGAACAGTTCAAGGTCATCCATCCCGGCGGCGCCGTTGGCGAACGTCTGCTGGCCGGCAAAAAGTAAAAAAGAACTCCCGAAGCAGCCGCTTCGGGAGTTTGTTGTTATATCCTGTTTTACCAGCGGGCCTTGGTCTCCACAACCTTGCCTACGATTTGGATGTAGTTGAGGTCTTCGCCGGAATAGATCATGGCAGGGTAGGAGGGGTTGAAGGGCTGAAGAATGAGCATGCCGTCCTTTTTGATGACCTTTTTGAGGGTGCCCTCTTCGCCATCCACCAGCACAACGGCCAGGTCGCCGCTGTTTACGTCGGGCTGGCGGCGTACCAAAGCCAGGTCGCCGCTGCTGATGCGGGGCTCCATGCTGTCGCCGCGAACCATCAGGTAAAAGTAATCTTCGGGCTGGCGAACGTCGGCAACCTCGCTGCCGTAGTCATCTTCAAAGGCCAGAGCGCCATAGCCTGCCCGTACGGTGCCGATGACGGGAATATGTACGCCATTGGGGGTGTTGAAGCTTTGCTGGGGGAAGTGACGCATATCCGAACAGCCCAGCAGATAGTCGGCCGTTACGCCAAAGTAGGATGCGATGTCGGCCACAGTGTGGGGGTCGGGGGAGGAGCGGCCGCTTTCCCACTTGCCCACCGCCTGCTGGCTTACGCCCAGTGCCTCTGCCAGAAGGGTTTGCGAAACGTTTTTGGCTTTACGCAGTTCTTTCAGCCGTGCTGTAAACATGTTTGAAGCCTCCTCGTCTTTG
>JAGAPB010000025.1 GCA_017847995.1 Oscillospiraceae bacterium | reverse complement strand
TACGCCCAGAGCCAGAACTAACACACAACAGGAAAAGCCCCCGACAGTCGTCGGGGGCTTTTTTTAGCAAGTAATTAAAGCTGGTAGTCAATGGCAACGCTGGTCTCGCATACGGCGTGCATGTGCTTTTTGACCACATCGCAGTGGTAGGGATCGTTCTGATAAGTCTCCAGAGCGGCGGCGTCATCCAGCATTACCTGCAGGATCACATCGTAGGAACGGGCGGAGTGAAGAAAATCCACACCCACCTCGATGCCCCGCAGCAGGGGCACATTGCCCTGCATGGAAAGCAGCACTTCCTTGGCCTTCTGGCAGTTTTCGGGGCTGTTGTCCTTCAGCTTAAAGCATACGATATGTTTGATCATTTGGAACCCTCCTTGAATATATCATGCATGGCGTTGGCGATCGCCGCAAATTCTTCCAGACCAAGCTGTTCGGCGCGGGCATTGCGGGCTACCCCGGCCCGGTCCATGGCTTCGCCCACTTTCTCCTTGGAAAGGCCCAGAGCGGAAGCCAGCGAGTTGTGCACCGTTTTGCGCCGCTGGGCAAAGGCGGCCTTTA
Organism: Oscillospiraceae bacterium; assembly: GCA_017847995.1. Taxonomy (GTDB): domain Bacteria; phylum Bacillota; class Clostridia; order Oscillospirales; family Ruminococcaceae; genus Heteroruminococcus. Next base: position 51,748 of record JAGAPB010000025.1, on the reverse strand, counting down.
CCACCCGGAAAAAGTCCTTTTTGTCGGTCACCTCCACCGGGGCCTCGGCCCGCACATCCAGGCGGATGACCGAGGAATCCACATCGGGGGCGGGCATAAAGGAACCACGGGAAACATGGAACAACTGCCTGGGTTCACTGTAAAACCATACCGCCGCCGTGAGGGCGCCCGACTGACGGGTGCCGGGGCGGGCGCAAATGCGCTCTCCTGCCTCTTTTTGCACCATTACGGTGATGGACTTGACCGGAAGATCCTCTTCCAGCAGGCGCATCAGAATGGGCGAGGTGATGTAGTAGGGCAGGTTGGCGCAGACCACCACCTCCATGCCTGCAAAATGCTCGGCAATAAGGGCCTTGAGGTCGGTTTCCATCACGTCCTTGTTGACGATGGTAACGTTATCGTATTCGGCCAGGGTCTCGTCCAAAACCGGAAGCAGACGCTGGTCGATCTCAACACAGACCACCTTTTTGGCCACCCGGGCCAACTGGTCGGTAAGCACACCAAAGCCGGCGCCGATCTCCAGCACGCCGCAGCCCACAGCGCCCCCCATTTCGGCAATGCGGGGGCAAACCGAGGGGTTGACAATAAAGTTTTGGCCCAACGCCTTGGAAAAATGGAAGCCGTGGCGTTCCATCAGTTCCTTTATGGTAGAAATATTGGTAAGCCCGTCCACAGGCCTTCCTCCTTTGGATGCAATATCTGAGGGTTATTATAGCATCCTCACAACCATTCGTCAAAAAGATGGAAAAAGCGACTGTTTTGGTTGAAATGCGGCCCAAACTGTTATACAATAAAAAGAAAGTCAAGGAAGATTAAAGGAGGCACCCCTATGATCAGCAGACGTGACAAAATCAACTATTATCTTGATATTGCCGAAGCCGTGGCCGGACGAGGTACCTGCCTGCGCAGAAACTTTGGCGCCATCATTGTAAAGAACGACCAGATCCTTTCCACCGGCTATGTGGGCGCACCCCGCGGCCGTGCCAACTGCATCAACCTGGGCCACTGCACCCGCGAAACCCTGGGCATCCCCCGCGGCGAACGCTACGAGCTGTGCCGCTCGGTACACGCCGAGGCCAACGCCATCATCAATGCCGCCCGCCAGGATATGATCGACTCCACCCTGTTCCTGGTCGGCCTGGAAGGCGACGGTTCGGGCTATGTTAAAAACGCCAACCCCTGCGCCATGTGCAAGCGCATGATCATCAATGCCGGCATCAGCACCGTTATTGTGCGCGACACCCACGACGACTTCCACTCCATCAAGGTATACGACGCATGGGTCGTACATGACGATTCCCTCTCCGGCACCAAGGGGTACTAAATCATCGGTTTTTCGTCATTTTTTTAACGAAATCCCCCGAAGAATGGTGTTCTTTGGGGGATTTTTTGGATAATTCGCAGAGAAAAAGCGGTTTTATCCGGAAGAAGGCTTGTTGACTTTTTCCACCGCACATGATATACTGGTACAGTATTCTGAATGCAACAATAGCGCTTGCCCTTGCTGTAAATTGTTGTCTATCCTCTAATTTACAGTCAAGAGCAAGTTTTTTTTGGCCACTTGGAATATAATTATTATTATGGAGGTTCCATACTCATGAACAACGGTACTGTAAAATGGTTCAACGCAGACAAGGGTTACGGCTTCATTTCCAACGATGAAGGCGGCGAAGACGTTTTCGTACACTTCTCTGCTATCCAGATCGACGGCTTCAAGACCCTGGCAGAAGGCCAGAAGGTTACCTTCGAAACCGAGCCCGATCCCAAGAACAGCAGCAAGCTGCGCGCTGTCAACGTTCGCCCTCTGTAAGGATTCCAACGCTGACCACGGCCGCCCTTTTTGGGGCGGCCTTTTTGTTTTTGTGTCCATTTGACCCCAGGCGGCACAGTATACATTTTTTTCAAAGTATGATATATTGAAGAAAAGGCTTGAACGGCAATTGATAAAGCAGCCCTTTGCCCAAAGGAGTGAAACATATGGCTTTTATGAGTGGATTGGGAAGAAAAATAACCCAAACCGGACACGAAATGGTACAAAAAACAAAGGAAGCCGCCGAAATTATCAAATACAATGGCCTGATTTCGGAAGAAGAACACCGTCTTGAGCAAATTTTTTCGCGGCTTGGCACAGAAATATATGAACAGTTTGCCCCAATGTGCCTTGAAAACTTTGGCGATATTGTTGCCGAAATTAAAGAAAGTCAAGCCAAACTGCAAGACTACAAAGAGCATATCCGTACCGTAAAAGGCATTATAAACTGCCCCCATTGCAGTCAGGAACTATCCCCCGATGCAGCCTTCTGCAGCGCCTGCGGCCACAGGCTTGAAAACGAAAACACCGCCTCTTCGGCTGCTGAAACCGAACGCACCTGTCCAAATTGCAATGCCCCCATGCCCGAAGATTTTTTGTTTTGTATAGAATGCGGCACTCCTTATCCGCAAGAGGAGCCTTGCACCGAAGAAACTGCCCCTGCCTGTGAAGAAGGCCCTGCCGCCGAAACCAAAACAGAATCTGACCGAACATAAAAATAACGCCCTGCTTTTTGGCAGAGCGTCATCTCTTTCGATGGGCTGTTTTGCGCAGTTCAGCGCTTGCCGCTGCCGCCGCAGGCGCGGCAGTTGCGCGACCCATGGCAGGTGCTGCAAACAGAGGTAACGTAGTCACCTGCACCCGCATAGTTTTCCTGCGTACCGTATCCGTTGCAATCGGGGCAATCACCATCACCGTCGCAGGTAAGGCAGTCCAAAATCTTTTTTGGTTCGCGGTGTTTGCCAACACTTACAGAATACCCGTCCGAAGAGCTGCTGTCAGCCCCGCCCACACCAAAGTAACCAACGATGTTCTGCACCTTAAAAAAGCCGACAACAACCACCAAAACCAAAATAAATACCTTCAGCTTGACCGAACTGCTGCCGGGTTTGCGGTTTTTCTGCACTTTTTCTTTTTTGGTGTCGACCTGGTTTCGCTCACTCAGGCTGACCACAGGGGTACCGCAAGCCTGACAAAACCGAGCATTCTCTGCAAGCTGTATTCCGCATTTGTGGCAAAACATCCTGTTCCCTTCTTTCAAACAACTTATTGCACCAAGTAAAGTATAAAAGATATAGAAGAATTCTTCAACACCAAAACATTTTTTAAAATAAAAGGAGGCATCTTCCGTGGCAAAAAATGAAGTTTTGCACAATATGGTCGAAGAACCCATACTCTGGCACGACCGTAAACGCATTCTGGGCATGCCCATCAGCTTTACCGTTTACGACGTTGACCAAGACAACCTGACCATCCGCAAGGGTCTGCTCAGCACCACCACCGACGAAATGCTGCTTTACCGCATTCTTGACCTGAAAATGAAACAGACCCTGGGGCAGAAGATCTTTGGCGTGGGCACCCTTACCCTTTACACCGCCGACCAAAGCAACCCCACCGTCGAGCTGGTCAACATAAAATATCCCGACAAGGTACGCCGTTTTCTGGGCAACCTGATTGAACAGCAGCGCAATGCCAAGGGCATTACCGGACGCGAAATGTACGGCGCCGCCGGCATAGGCCACGATAATTGTGACCACGACGGCGACGGCATGGTCGACATCGACCTGGATGGCGACGGTATTCCCGACTAAACAAAAAAATTTGGCCCTTCGGCAAAACCGGAGGGCCTGTTTTTATTCTTCTTTGAGCAGTTCGTCGTAGCTGGTTTCCAGCAAATCGCGGATGGCCCGAAGCTGGGTTGCATAAATATGCTGGATGCCCCGCTCTATTTTCACCAAAGTTTCGCGGGTCATGTCCACCCCAAGCAACTGCATCCGGCGCACCAGCTCGGTTTGGCCTATCCCCTTTGCTATGCGCACGTTGCGGATATTCTTACCAATAGGTATGTTGCTGTCTTGTTTGATTTTCCCATCCATCACAAAATTCCCCTCAAATCAGAATGAATATTTGGACTTATTTTAGTCCGAATATACATTGATTTTACGGATACGCCGTGATATAATGGGACTCATATTAGTCCACTTCCCCAATTATTCCCAACGCCGCAAAGGAAGCCCCTCTTCCCTTTGCCAAAAATCCCCCTGCTCCAGCCGGTCGGAACAGGGGGATTTCTATTTTTCAGTTTAGATGAGGCCAAAGTGCTTGAGGGCGTATTCCACGCCGTCTTCGTCGATGCTTTTGGTCACAAAGTCGGCGTACTTCTGAACCTCGGGGTCGGCGTTGCCCATGGCCACGCCCATGCCAGCCTGCTTGAGCATATCAATATCATTGAAGCCGTCGCCAAAGGCGTAGCAGTCCTCCATGGTACTGCCCAGCAGACCCAGCACCTCGCGGATGCCGTCGGCCTTGGTCAGGTCGCGGCGCCAGAAGTCCACATGGGGGCTGATGCCGCCGCCGATCATGATGCCCTGTACGATCTCGCACTGCTGCAGAACGGGCTCGCACAGGCGCAGGGCGGTGTCCAGATCGGTGAACAGCACCCCCTGGAAAATTTCGCGGCCGATGTGGTAGTCGGGGTCGCAACGGTTGGGGATCTCGAGGAAATGGCCGTTGATGACCTTTTCCATAGCGGGGTGGTAATCCACACTGAAGCGCCAGTCGTAGGCCGAGCCGGTGCCGTATTCAATGCCGTTTTTGCGGGCGATCTGGATGATGGCGGCGATCTCGGTGGGGTCGGCGCACTTGCGGAAAAGCACATCGCCGTTGTATTCGCACTGGGCACCGTTGTTGTACAGCACGATGTCAAACAGGTCAACGGCATAGCGCTTCATAAAAGAAGCCATTTCGAATCCGGAACGTCCGGTGGCAACGCCGGTTTTGTGGCCATTGGCACGCAGTGCCTTGATGGCGCGGATGGCCGAAGAACAGATGGTATTGGTGGAATCCACAATGGTGCCGTCCAGGTCGAAAAATACTACTTTACCCATATGCTTTTCCTCCTTGATGAATGGGGTTCTTCCGGCGGTCATGCCGGGACATATACTGGTTAGAAAGGGGTGATTTTGCGGTGTCGTTGTTTGATCTTTCCCCCGAAGAATTTACCGCCCTGAGCGTTCTGATCGGCTTTGCCCTGCTGCCCGGGCTTACGACCGACCAGCAAAACTCTCTGGGCAACTTCCTGATGGGGGTGGGGCAGGTGCTGGAAACAGCAGCCGCCCAGCAGGCCGTAGCAGATGATAAATGCCCCGACCGGGTATCTGAACTACAGACCCAGATAAAGCTGTTGGAGGCCCGTTTGGCCGCCCTGGAGGGGCAGTCCGGCGGTTCTTAAAGAACCTTACTGCAAACGTCCACCCATTCGCCGCCGGTCAGGTCTTCCAGCTCCTGCAGGGTCAGGCAAAGGCAGGTGTTGCTCTCCCCTGCCGCGGGGTAAATCTCCTGGTGGTCCTTGAGGGTGGCGTCCAGGCAGATGCGAACCCCCTGGGGCAGACCAAAGGGACAAACACCGCCCACGGCATGTCCGGTGGCGGCCAGGGTATCCTCAAAGCTGAGCATCTTGGCCTTGGTGCCAAAGGTGGCTTTGTACTTTTTGTTATCGATGCGGGCACGGCCGCTGACCACTATGACGGCACAGCCTTCGCCCTGGGCAAAGGCCAGCGTTTTGGCAATGCGGTCGGGCTCCACGCCGATGGCGGCGGCTGCCAGGTCAACGGTGGCTGTGCTTTCGGGCATGGTCATGATCTCGCGGGCAAAGCCCTTGCTGTCCAAAAAATCGCGAACCTTCTGATAGCTCATAAAAACACCTCGTTACAGCATAAAAGGCAGCGCTTCAAACCATGCTTGGGATAGCCGATCGAAGAACTGCCTTGTGGTTTTTTAGACGGGGAGCTCCTGCACCTGAACCTGGCTGAGCAGGTTGCATACGGTCAGTTTGTGGGGAGGCTGGGTACCATCCACCATGCAGGCTGCGGTGCCAAAGGCCACGGCAGACTTGAGCCCATGAACAACGCCCTTGCCGGCCATCATGGATTTGACAAAACCGGCCAGCGAGCTGTCGCCGGCGCCAACGGTGGAACGAACCTCCACCGAGGGGGCGGAAGCGTAGTAGACGCCCTCCTGGCCGACACACAGCATGCCGTCCCCGCCCAGGCTGATCAGGCAGTAGCCTACGCCCTGTTCCACGATCTTTTTGGCTTCGGCCACCATTTCGTCCAGATCCTTAGGGGCTTCTTCAAACAGGTTGCAGAACTCCTGGCGGTTGGGCTTGATGGCCCAGGGCTTGATATCACAGATATCCTGGAGGGAGATGGAACGGCTGTCCAGGGTGATCTGGCCGCCGCGCTCGTGGATGTGGCGGCAGATGTTGCGCAGGCTGCGGGGCGAAATACCGTCGGGCAGGGCACCGGAGATCATCACCAACGTTTCGCTGTCAACACAGCCATCCAGTACTTCCATGGTTTCTTCCAAAGATTCGTAAGGAACGGCAAAACCGCGGCGGATCATGCGGGTAACACTGCGGTCCTTCTGCACGATGCTGAGGTTTTCGCGGGTGTTGCCTTCGATCTCAATTTCGTGGTACTGGATGTTTTCGCGTTCCAACTGGGCCAGAAAGTCGTGTTTATTGTATTTGCCGATCAGCAGCACCAGGCTGCTGGGAACATTGTAATACTTGAAGGTACGGGCCAGGTTTACGGCCTTACCGCTGGCATCGGTGCGCTCCTCTTTTACCATATTCTCTTCCGAAAGAGTCACTTCATCGATCCACAGGGTAGTATCAAGGGAAGGGTTCAGTGCAAGTGCAACGATCCTCTTGAACATAAAAAAACCTCCGACGCCTTTGGGCAAGGGCCCAAAAAGCCAAATTTCGTCTATATAATTATAAACGGAAAGCGGCGTTTTGGCATCACCGCAGAATGACAAAATATTTTAACAAACACAGGCGTTTTTCGGGATATTAGATAAGTATTGCAATAAATATTCGGGAAATATCCACAATAGGCGTTATAATCGGTGTTCTTCAGCCCTAAACTATTGTTGGGAGGGATGAAACCATGAAAAAACGAAACTTTCTGATATGGCCCGCGGTGGCCCTTGGCGTTGGCGGCATTTCCTATCTGCTTTCCCGCAAGGGAATGGAACAGACCTATCCCCTGCTGGAAAAATCGGTGCTGACGCCGCCGGATTGGCTTTTCCCCATTGTTTGGAGCATTCTGTATATCCTGATGGGGGTGGGCTTTGCCCTGGTGCTGGCAAAACAGCGGCCCGGCATCCAGGATGCCGAGCCGATTTGGATCTTGCAGTTGGGGGCCAACTTTTTGTGGAGCCTGTTGTTTTTCCGCTGGGGGATGTACGGCACCGCTCTGGTTTGCCTGATCGCCCTTTGGCTGCTGATCGTCATTATGATAGTGGTTTTTGGCCGGACCAGCAGGCTTGCGGCCTGGCTCCAGGTCCCCTATCTTTTGTGGGTAAGCTTTGCGGGATACCTTAACTATGTGGTGTGGCAGCTCAATCCTTAGCTCCACAGGAACCAGACGAGCAGGTAGCCGGTGATAACAGCGGTAAGGGTGAAGGGCACACCGATCTTGAGGAAGTCGCTGTTTTTTACTTCATAGCCTTCCTTGCGCAGGATGCCGATGCCGGTGATGTTGGCCGAAGCGCCGATGGGGGTCAGGTTGCCGCCCAGGGTGGCGCCGCACAGCAGGCCGAAGAAGAGCAGGTAGGGTTCAACCCCCAGCAGGGCCGAAATGTTGGCCACAACGGGCAGCATGGTGGCAACATAGGGGATGTTGTCGATGAAAGCCGACAGCAGCACCGAGACCCAGACGATGAGGGTGTAGATGACAAAGATATTGCCGCTGCCCATCTTGACAAACAACTGGGAAATGGCGTCGATGACCCCGGCTTCGCGGATGCCGGCGATGACAACAAACAGGCCTGCCAGCAGCATCAGGGTCTGCCAATCGATCTCCTTCATGTAATGGCCCAAAGGTGCCACGCTGCGCTTCTGTGCCATGCAGCGCACCAAACCGATGAGGAAAAGCGCCACACAGATCACACCGTTGGTGACGGCGGGCTTTTCAGGAATGAAAGAGGCCAAAATCAGCAGAACAACGGTGCCAACCATCAGCACCGAGGGAAAATAGTCGGTGACTTTGGTGTGTTCCATGGCTTCCACCGGCTGGTTCATGCCGCGCAGCAGGAACAGCAGCATGGCCGTGGCGGCAATGGCACCGATCTGCACCACCCAGAACATGCCCATTTTGCCCTGAAAGAAGAAGAAATCCATGAAGTTCATATTGGCATAGCCACCCAACAGGATGGAGGTGGTATCGCCCACCAGGGTGGCAGCACCCTGCAGATTGGAAGAAACCGAAATGGCAATGATGACAGGAACGGGAGAAATTTTGATTTTTTGGGAGATGGCCAGCGCAACGGGAGCGACCATCAGAACGGTGGCTACATTATCGACAAAGGCCGATACGATCCCGGAAAACAACGAAAGGGCGATGACAGCCCATTTTACGTTGGGTACGTGGTCCATCAAAATATCGGCCAGGAGGTTGGGCATTTTGGAATCGATGAAAAGGGCCACGGTACCCATGGTGCCGGCGATCATCATCAGTACATTCCAGTCGATCTCGGCCAGCACGGCAGAAAGGGGAAGAATGCCGATAATAACAAAAACCGCGGCCGAGCACAGTGCAACATAGGAGCGTATCTTGGTAAGGGTGAGCAGGAGAACATAGGTGAGAACAAAAATCCCCAGTGCGATCCACATTTGCATTTGAATAACCTCCTTGTTTTGGGCAAAGAAAAAAGACCCATCATTGCCACAAATGCAATGATAAAGGTCTTGCCAGTTGCCTGCACGGACCGGGCAAAAAGCCGAGATGACGATTCCGCGCAACACACCGAAATGTGTAAGCTACTCCCCTTTACCAAATAAAAAAATTATACGACACAGGTTTACAAAAGTCAATTAAAAATATGGGGAATTTGGCAAAAATATTCCCGCTTTCACACAAACCAGAAAGCCCCGACTGCACTGCGCAATCGGGGCTTTTTGCTTAATCTCCGGTACCGCTGAAGATCACCTTGCCGCTGTTCCACAGGTCGGCAACGGTGTGGGCAGCCTTTTCCCGCTGTGCCTGGTTTTCAAAGGGAACCTCGGCGGTGCGGCAGCCGCAGTCCAAACAGGCAACATAGGTGCACCAGCCGCTTTCTTCTTCCAGCAGGCCGGTTCCCTGGCAGATGGGGCAATCGGAAAGGTCAATATCTTTCAGGAAATCCATGGCAAATACACTCCTTGGGAATTACATAATCTTTATCCATAAGCAATTATACCTCAATTTGCCGAAAATACAATAGCTCCGGACAGCATAACCTTTGGGCATAAAAAAGCATCTGTATATCAGCCTTGGATGTAGGTGCCCTTTCTTTTACTTACGCAAAAACAGAACGCCAAGGGTGTTTCTTCCGCAGTGGGAAGAAATGGTGCAGCCGGCACGGGTGACCTGCACTTCGCCAAACTCCGCGGTCTTCTTCACCTCTTCCACGCAGCGGTCGATGATTTGGCTGTCGCAGCCGGCGTGGGTGACAAAGATACGCTTGCGGTCGATATTTTCAATATCGGCCAACTGTTCGGAAACGTACTTTTCCAGAACCGGGCCAAACTTTCCACGGTACTTTTTGCCGACCCCCATTTTGCCCTGCTTGACCACAATGCAGGGTTTGAGCTGCAGCAGATTTGCCCCCAAAGCCGCCACGGCGCTGCAGCGGCCGCCCTTGTGCAAAAATTCCAGGTCATCCACCACAAAAGAGGCCGAAACCTTTTCGGTCATGGCAGTGCAGTATTCGGCAATTTCAGCCGCGGATCTGCCTTCAGCGGCCATGTCGCCTGCCTCCGCCACCAACAGACCGCCGCCGGTGGAAAGACTGCGGGTATCCACCACGTAAACATCCTCGTACTCTTCGGCCGCCAGGCAGGCATTCCGATAGGTAGAGGACATCTCGGAACTGATGGTAAACAGCACCACGGCATTGCCGTCCTGGGTCTGCCGGGCAAAGAAATCGGAAAACTCGGCAATATTTACCGCCGAAGTTTTGGGCAGTTCCCCGGTCTGTTCATAGTGGGCGTAGATGGCATCGGGGTCAATGTCCACCCCATCCTTATATTGGCTGCTGCCCAAAGAAACCCCCAGGGGCAGAATTTTAATTTGATAGCGTTCCAGCAGCTCCTGGTTCAAGTCGCAGGTGCTGTCGCTGGCAATTATAACCTTTTTGTTCATCAAAACACCTCGCTACATTTAGATGTCTATCTAAGTATAACCTATATGCGCTGAAATGTAAAGCTAGAACCCCAAAATGAACCAGAAAAAATCCGAGAGCAGTTGGATCAATACTCTCAAATCCTGTTATAACAAAAAAATAACGGACATATCCGCTTGGATATGTCCGTTATTTGGTCCGAGTGACAGGATATTGACGGGCCTCATTTCCGCATGGCGGAAATAGTGGATGCGGCGGGCCTGCGGCCACCGCCCAACAGTCCCCCGGACTGTTGGATCAATACTCTCAAATCCTGTCACATAAAATGAAAAAAGCTCCGAGAGCTGTTGCTCTCAGAGCTTTTCTGGTCCGAGTGACAGGATTTGAACCTGCGGCCTCTACCACCCCAAGGTAGCGCGCTACCAATCTGCGCCACACCCGGAAACCATGGGTACGTCTTTTTGACGCCCGTTTATAATATCACATCCGTCAAGGAAAATCAAGGGGTAAATGAAAAATTTTTTCTGCTTCTTTCCACCTTCTTCGGCAAGGGGGGTAAAACTAATATTTAAAGTTTGTTCATATTTAGAGCAAAACCGAGCATTTTTGAGCAAACAGCCATAAAAAAGAGATTTTTTTACACCAAAACAAAATAAATACGGCTTTTTGCATCTTTTTGCAAAAAAACACGGGATTTTTCTTGACATTCTGTATAAAATTTCGTATATTTTAGATGCTTTCGTTTATCGATGCACTTGTACTAAATAGCGGCCTATGTACCACCTTAATCCGTACCGAAAAAACCCGTGGGTACGGTCAAAAACCTTTTGCGGGGGCGTGGGATCAAAAGCTGCTGTGGCTTTGTGTAACAGCAAAGCTAAATCCGCAAAGGGGGTTCTGTCATGAACGAAAATGTTCTCATCAGCCTGCGTAATGTTGCCGTTGACTTTGACGGCGAAAGAATCTTGCACAACATCGACCTGGATATCAACGATAAGGAATTCGTTACTCTTCTTGGGCCGTCCGGCTGTGGTAAAACCACCACCCTCCGGATCATCGGCGGTTTTGTCGAGCCCACCGAAGGTGACGTTTTTTTTGATGGCGCAAGAATCAACGACCTGCCGCCCTATAAGCGCCAGGTAAACACCGTTTTCCAGCGTTATGCCCTGTTCCCCCACCTCAATGTGTACGAAAACATTGAATTCGGCCTTAAGCTGAACAAGGTGGACGAAAAGGAACGCCGCACCCGTGTGAAGGAAATGCTGGAGATGGTAAACCTGAAGGGTTTTGAGCACCGCAGCATCAACCGTCTTTCGGGCGGCCAGCAGCAGCGTGTTGCCATTGCCCGCGCCCTCATCAACCATCCCCGTGTTCTGCTTCTGGACGAGCCTTTGGGCGCACTGGACCTGAAGCTGCGCAAGGAGATGCAGGTGGAACTCAAGCGCATTCAGCAAAGCCTTGAGATCACCTTTATTTATGTTACCCACGACCAGGAAGAAGCGCTGACCATGTCGGACCGCGTGGTGGTTATGAAGGACGGCGTCATCCTGCAGCAGGGTACTCCTCAGGATATTTACAATGAACCGGCCAACGCCTTTGTTGCCGACTTCATTGGGGAAAGCAATATTGTAGACGGCATCATGCACCGGGACTTCCTGGTGGAATTTGCCGGCCGCGAGTTTGACTGTGTTGACAAGGGCTTTGGCCTCAACGAACAGGTCGACGTAGTCATCCGCCCCGAAGACATCAAGGTCGTTCCCTCCATTTCGGGCCAGTTTTCCGGCGTGGTGGAATCTGTTACCTTTAAGGGTGTTCACTATGAAATGATCGTAGACTCCTGCGGCATCAAGTGGATGATCCATTCCACCCATGCCGAGGAGGTGGGCTCTTTGGTGGGAATGTGCGTTGAACCCAACGACATTCACATCATGCACAAAATGGAGGAAGAGTGATGTTTAAGAACAAAGCTGTTTCCCTTCCCTATCTTGTGTGGAGCGCCGTTTTTGTCATCGTGCCCCTGGGGCTGGTGGCCTATTACGCCATGACCACCAAAACCGGCCAGTTCACCCTGGATAACCTGGCCCGTGTTGGCCAGTACGCTCCTGTTATCATGAGCTCCATCCTGCTGTCGATCATCGCCACCATCATTTCGCTGATCATCGCCTATCCCCTGGCCTACATCATGTCCCGCAGCAGCGGCAACACCCAGCGCACCTATATGATGCTGATCATGCTGCCCATGTGGATGAACTTTTTGCTGCGCACCTATTCCTGGATGACCATTCTGGAGCGCAACGGCCTGATCAACCGCTTTCTGGAGCTGTTCGGCATTGGGCCCCTGACCATGATCAACACCCCCGGCGCCGTGGTGCTGGGCATGATCTACAACTACCTGCCTTTTATGATCCTGCCCCTGTACACCACCATGCTGAAGATCGAGCAGCACACCATCGAGGCCGCCCAGGATCTGGGTGCCACCCCCTGGCAGGTGCTCAGCCGTGTCATCATCCCCCTGAGCATGCCCGGTGTTACCACCGGCATCACCATGGTGTTCGTCCCCTGCATTTCCACCTTTGCCATTTCCCGTATGCTGGGCGGCGGTTCCTCCATGCTCATCGGCGACCTGATCGAACTGCAGTTCCTGGGCAACACCTACAACCCCAACCTGGGCGCTGCCATTTCCATGGTTCTTATGGTCATCATCCTCATCTGCATGGCCATGATGAATATGTTTGACGAAGGCGAAGATAAGGAGGCGATGCTGCTGTGAAAAAGAGCTGGCTCTCCCGGTGCTATGTGGGCCTGGTCATGTTCTTCCTGTATGCGCCCATCCTCGTTCTCATCGTTTATTCTTTCAATGAAAATAAATCCCGCGGTGTTTGGACCGGATTCTCCTTCAAGTGGTACCAGGAACTGTTCCACAACGAGATCATCCTTCAGTCCCTTTCCAACACCCTCTTCATCGCTGTGGTATCCTCGCTGCTGGCGACCCTGCTGGGCACCGCAGCGGCCATCGGCATCTTCAGCATGGGGCGCAAGGCCCGTTCCCTCGTGATGAATGTGACCTACTTCCCCATCATCAACCCCGAAATCGTTACCGGTGTTTCGCTGATGCTGTTGTTTGCCATGTGCGGCATCGATCTGGGCTATCTCACCCTCATCATCGCCCACATGACCTTCTGCACGCCCTATGTCATCCTGAATGTGATGCCAAAGCTGCGACAGATGGACCAGCACACCTACGAGGCGGCGCTGGACCTGGGCTGCAGCCCCCTGCAGGCATTTTCCAAGGTCATCATCCCCGAGATCATGCCCGGCATCCTTTCGGGCCTTATGATGTCCTTCACCTATTCGCTGGATGACTTTATCATCAGCTATTTTGTAAGCTCTTCCACCAGCCAGACCCTGCCCATCACCATCTATTCCATGACCCGCCGCAAGGTAAGCCCCGAGATCAACGCCCTTTCGGCCATCATCTTTGTGGTGGTGCTGGTCATTCTGATCATTGTAAATGTGTACGGCGCCCGCCAGGAAAAGCAGCAGCAAAAACGCTACGCCAGCTACCTGTAAGCCCCTACACACTACCCCAATAAGGAGGTTTTGCAATGAAGCGTATCATCGCTCTTCTGGTTGCCCTTGTGGCCTGTTTTAGCCTGCTGTGCCTGCCCGCCTCGGCCAACGAGCTGGGGCTGGACGAAAGCTACTACAGCCGCTTCAAGGACCAGGATATTTCCATCAATGTCTACAACTGGGGCGAATACATTTCGGACGGTTCGGACGACACCATGGATGTAAACGCCGAGTTTGAAGAACTGACCGGAATTACCGTAAACTATTCCACCTTTGCCACCAACGAGGAACTTTACGACAAGCTGAAAAGCGGCGGCGCCGACTACGACATCATCATCCCCTCCGACTACATGATCTCCCGTATGATCCAGGAAGGAATGCTGCTGCCGCTGGATTTTGAAAACATCCCCGCTGTGGAAAACATCTTCCCCCAGTATCTTGACACCAACTATGACCCCGAAGGCGCCTACTCGGTCCCCTACACCTGGGGCACTGTGGGCATCATCTACAACACCGCCATGGTGGATGAGGTCGTGGATAGCTGGCAGATTTTGTGGGATGACAAATACACCAACAATGTGCTGATGTTCTCCAACCCCCGCGACGCCTTTGGCATCACTTTGAAAAAGCTGGGCTACTCCCTCAATTCCACCGACGAACTGGAACTGCGTGTGGCTGCCGAGGAACTGAAGATGCAGAAGCCCATCGTCCAGGCTTATGTTATGGACGAGATCTTTGACAAGATGCAGGGCGGCGAAGCCGCGCTGGCCCCCTATTACGCCGGCGATGCCCTTACCATGATCGACGCCAACCCCGACCTGGCCTTTGCCACCCCCAAGGAAGGCACCAACATCTTCTACGACGCTATGTGCATCCCCTATAGCTGCCAGCAGAAGGAAGCCGCCGAAATGTACATCAACTTTATGTGCGAGGCCGAAGTGGCCGCCGCCAACATCGAGTACATCGGCTACTCCACCCCCAACCAGGCCGCCTTTGAGCTGCTGGACGAAGAGATCCGCACCAACCCCATTTCCTACCCCGACGACGAGCTGCTGGTCAACACCGAAGAATATGTGGCCCTGCCCGGAGAGACCAACCTGCTGATGGACAGCCTGTGGACCGAAATTTTGACCACAGACGACCAGTTCCTCACCTGGCTGATGCCGGTGATGCTGATCGCCGGCTGTGTTGCCTCGGTGGTAAAGATCGTGGCACGCAAACGCCGCCGCGCCCGCGAAATGGCTGATTATTGATTTATCCCAAATGAAAAACACCCTTACCGCACCGGTAGGGGTGTTTTTGTTTAGAAGTGAATGGGGGCTGTATCACCGGTGATAGGGCGGAACTGCCAGCCTTCCTCCAAAAAGTGTTCGGCCACAAGACGCACGGCTTCGGGGGTGGTGCTGCAGTGGTTGGTGTCGTGGAACAGGATAAACAACGGTCCGGAAGTAACCTGTGCAGCCCCGTTGATCACATTGTCAAACAATTCCTGCGCAGTATAGACCGTATGGCCCTGGTCGCCCGAAACCACATTCCAGTCAAAGTAGGTGTAGCCCCTGTCGGCCAACTGCCTGCGCAGCTCGGCCCTCAGCCACTCGGGGCAATGGCTGTTCAGGCTGCCGCCCGGAAAGCGATAGAGGGTGGCCCGCAGGCCGGTGGCGGAAAAAACCAGCTCATCCACCTTTTCCAGGTCGGCAAAAAAGGCCTCGCTGTAACTGTATATTTCATTGTATTCATGGGCAAAGCTGTGCAGGCCGATGGAATGGCCTCTTTCGGCAATATGCCGCAGCAAACCGGCTGTATCCCCTTCGTATTGGCCCGTAACAAAGAAGGTGGCCCTGATACCGAATTCATCCAAAACCTCCAGGAGGGCCGTTGTGTTGGCGCTGGGGCCATCGTCAAAGGTAAGGTAAACAGTGTGGGCCTCTTCTTCCGGAGAGGGAACGTACGCAGCGGTAGAAGCAGGCCTTTCCGCGTAGCTTGCCGTTGGAAGAAGCAGCAGGCAGACCAGCAGGGCCGGCAGCGGCCAAAGCCTTCCCGGGCGAAAGCGCACCACTCCAAACAAGCCATCCCCTCCCCTCTTTTTGATTATATGATGCGGGGCAAAAACTAAGACCATACAAAAAGGACACCTTTCCCCAACGGGAAAAGTGTCCTTTTCTGTTATCAATTTTTCAAAAACTTACCGCACAGGCAGCCCGCCGTTTTCGCCTTCCGAAGCGCTGAAAACATCATAACTATTCAGCAATTGGCTGCGGTTGGCAACGCCGGCCTTCTGGTAAATGTTGTGGATATGGGTTTTAACCGTGCCCAGGGCGATCACCAGCTCATCGCTGATCTCCTGCTGGCTTTTGCCCTTGAGTAGATATTCCAGAATTTCGCTTTCACGGTCGGTCAGCATATATTTGCTGCAGAACACCTTAAAGGGAGACGGAGCATCCTGCAGGGTAGAACTGCGGTAGCGGGAGGTTTCTTTGATATGGTTGACCAGGTGGCGCTGTGCCCGGCGGATCAGGGCGAAGGCAAACACCAGCATCAAAACATTTTCGGTAACATTGCGGTTGTTGATCTTTAGGCCGGCTTTGGTAAAGACGTCGAACCAGAAAATGACTATCGTGTCCTCCACGGTGATCAAAACAGCCAGCACCGCCAACACGATCATCATCTGTCTGGCCAGCGTCTGGTAGGCCTGCTCGATGCAGTCAGGGGTCTTTTTCAGGCGGCGCAAGCCCCACAGGGCCATACCCACCATCATGATTTGGGTGCACAGATAATAAATGTAAACCTGCCAGCTATTGTCGGGAATAAGGGGGCAACTGATGAGGGCGGCGGCAAAGATGCCAACGGGAACGACCATGCGGGCCAACGTCAAGCCCTTCAGCGCCTTTAGGCAGGTATAAAGCATGCTGGCGATCAAAGTTGTAAAGTATACCGTTTTGATCGAAGGAGAAAGCATGAAGGTAGTATCATACAGGGTTGCGAATTCGGGGATAAGCTCGGTGCAGCCTACAATGGTGTTATCAAAAATATAGGCACAGAACATGATAACCAGGGAAACAAAAAGAGAATTCTTTTTTTGCAGGTAAAAATAGTATGCACAAACAGCGGCAATCGCATAAATTGCCGTCAAAAACAAATTATATAACAACAATACAATATACTGTGTCACACTAAAACTCCTTACCCTCAAAAAATTCGGGGATAAAATCCAATATCATTTACTACTATATTTTAGCACGAAAATCAGGGGCGATAAATTGACAGGGTATGACAACTTCCCTTTCCTGCTTTGTGCATATCGCTTAAAAGTTTACTTTAGTTTATGTTAGTTATAGATAAAATAAACAATCGTTTGCAGAAAATCTAACTATTCATCCTCCCATCCAAATGCCATACTTTATTTGTAAGCACAGCAGACCTGTGCGGTCTGGGTGCCAAACAACACCCTATTTATATTGGTGTAACAAACAAAAGGAGTGTACAAGAATGCAAAAAAAGAAAATCAGTCTCAGCACAATAATTCTTACGGTTATATGCGTAGTATTCGTAGCTGAAGCTGCTGCTCCTGTTGCAGCACTGGGCAACAGCCAGTTCTTCTGGTGGCTGTTTATGATCTTCGCATTCCTTCTGCCCTACGGCCTGATCTCTTCCGAGTTGGGCACCACTTATCAGGGCGAAGGCGGTCTGTATGACTGGACCAACAAGGCTTATCCCGGAACCCGTTGGGGCGCCCGTGCCGCCTGGTGGTACTGGCTCAACTTCCCCCTGTGGATGGCTTCTCTGGCTGTTATGATCCCCGACCTGCTGTCCATTGCTTTCGGCATTGAGATCAACATCTGGGTCGGTCTGCTGCTTCAGTTGGCATTCATCCTCATTGTTACCATCATTGCCTGCTTCCCCGTTTGTGACAGCGCAATTATCCTGAATATCTGTGCCGTCATCAAGGTTGGTCTGGCTTTGCTGGTTGGCGGCATGGGCATCTATTTCATCATCCAGAACGGCTTTGTTAACGACATGAGCCCCGCCACCTTCCTGCCCAGCTTCGACCTGGACAGCCTGTCTTTCATCTCTGTTATCATCTTTAATATGCTCGGCTTTGAAGTTATCTGCACCTTCTCTGACGACATGGAAAATCCCAAGAAGCAGATCCCTCAGGCCATCATCGTTGGCGGTCTGGTAATTGCCGCCATCTATCTGCTGGGCGGCTTTGGCATTGGCGCCGGCATTCCTGCCGAAGAAATTGACGCCGCTGCCGGTCTGATCGAAGCTGTTGTTCTGATGAGCGGCCAGGAAGGCGGCGTGTTCATTGGCGCTGTTGCACTGCTGTTCATGGTAACTCTGTTCGGCAACATGATCTCCTGGTCCCTGGGCGTTAACAATACCGCCTGCTACGCTGCCGAAAACGGCGACATGCCCAAGCCTTTCACCAAGCGCTGGAGCAAAAACGACATGCCTGTTGGCTCTGCCATCATCAACGGTGTTGTTGCCGCTGTCATCTGCGTGCTGGGTGTTATCATGACTCTGGCTGCTCCCGAATCTGAACTGTTCTGGACCTTCTTTGCCCTGAACCTGGTTCTGTTCCTGATGAGCTACCTGCCCATCTTCCCCGGCTTCCTGAAGCTGCGCAAGGTAGACCCCGACACCGAACGTCCCTTCCGTGTACCCGGTGGTCCCGCTCTGCTGAAGATCATGGCCTGGGTTCCCTTCGTTCTGATCGTTATCTCGGTTCTGTTCTGCGCTGTTCCCCTGTCCTTTGATCCCGAAACCCTGGCCGCCGTTCTGCCCATCACCATCGGCGCCATCATCTGCATCGGCCTGGGTGAAGTTCTGATCTCGGCCCGCAACAAGAAGAAGTAAAAAAATTTATTATCGCAACGAAATCATATTAGGAGGAAATCCAATTATGGCAAAGC
Organism: Oscillospiraceae bacterium; assembly: GCA_017847995.1. Lineage (GTDB taxonomy): Bacteria > Bacillota > Clostridia > Oscillospirales > Ruminococcaceae > Heteroruminococcus. Next base: position 33,067 of record JAGAPB010000025.1, on the reverse strand, counting down.
GTATTTATGGTTCTACCCCCAAGCAGGACGGCTTCCGTATGCCTGGCGAATTTGAACCCCAGGAACACATCTTTATGATCTGGCCCGAACGTCCCGACAACTGGCGTCAGGGCGCAAAGCCTGCTCAGAAGGCTTTCACCGAAGTTGCTATTGCTATTGCTAAGCACACCCCTGTTACCATGCTGGTAAACAACAGCCAGTATGCCAACTGCCGTGCCCGTCTGCCCGAACACATCCGTGTTGTTGAAATGAGCAGCGACGACAGCTGGTGCCGCGACTGCGGCCCCACCTTTGTAATCAACGACAAGGGCGAGATCCGCGGCGTAGACTGGATCTTTAACGCCTGGGGCGGCCTGGTAGACGGCCTGTACTTCCCCTGGGCCAACGACGACGCCATGGCACAGAAGATCTGTGACCTGCAGGGCATCGACAGCTACCGCACCGACGCCGACAGCTGCCCCGCCGGCCTGGACTTCATCCTGGAAGGCGGCTCCATTCACGTTGACGGCGAAGGCACCCTGATCACCACCGAAATGTGCCTGCTGAACCCCGACGCCGGCCGTAACGTTCCCAACCTGGACAAGGAACAGATCGAAATGATGCTGAAGGAATACCTGAACCTGGAAAAGATCATCTGGATCAAGGACGGCATCGATCCCTATGAAACCAACGGCCACATCGACGACGTTGCCTGCTACATCCGTCCCGGCGAAGTAGCCTGCATCTGGACCGAAGACCCCAATCATCCCTTCTATGAAGCTGCTCAGGCCGCTTACAAGACCCTGTCTGAAGCCACCGACGCCAAGGGCCGCAAGCTGAAGGTTTACAAAATGTGCATGACCAAGGAACCCTGCTACCTGAAGGATGCCTGGTCCATCGACACCGCTACCGGTGCTATTCCCCGTGAAGAAGGCGAGATCTCCATCGCTTCCTACATGAACTTCCTGATCACCAACGACGCCATCATCCTGCCCCAGTACGGCGACGAAAACGACGCCCTGGCAGTACAGCAGGCTCAGGAAATGTTCCCCGGCTATGTGATCGAACCCGTTATGACCACCGAAGTTGCTTACGGCGGCGGCAACATCCACTGCATCACCCAGCAGCAGCCCAAGGTCTAATTAAAACAAATCAGCGCTCATTGACTTCCCCCTCTCCTGGGGCGGGCCGCAAAGACCCGCCCCGCCCTTTCGGGGCAGTCAGCCTGCAGCCAACAATATTAACAAAACTAAAATTCTAGGAGGAAAAAACAATGAATCAGCTTCGCCATTTTATCGACACCAGCGACTTCACCAAGCAGGAACTGCTTGACATCATCTACCTGTCCCTCGAAATCAAAAAGTGCATCAAGGCCGGTTACTATCCCCCTCTGATGAAGAACAAGACCCTGGGCATGATCTTCCAGCAGTCTTCCACCCGTACCCGTGTTTCCTTTGAAACCGCTATGAGCCAGATGGGCGGCCATGCCCAGTACCTTGGGCCTGGCATGATCCAGCTGGGCGGCCACGAAACCATCGGCGACACCGGCAAGGTTCTGTCTCAGCTCATCGACGTTGTTATGGCTCGTGTTATCGAACACAAGACCGTTGTTGACCTGGCCGAAGCCTGCACCATCCCCGTTCTGAACGCCATGTCCGACTACAACCATCCCACCCAGGAAATCGGCGACATGTGCACCATCGTTGAAAACCTGCCCCGCGGCAAGAAGCTGGAAGACTGCAAGGTCGTTTTCGTAGGCGACGCCACCCAGGTTTGCGCTTCTTTGGCCATGATCACCACCAAGCTGGGCATGAAGTTTGCTCACTACGGCCCCAAGGGTCATCAGCTGCCCGACTCTCCCTCTGCTGCCTGCATGGAAGTGATTGCTAAGAACTGCGAAGAAAGCGGCGCTACCTTTGAATACGGCGATGACCGTGATCTGGTAAAGGGTGCCGACTTCATCTACACCGACGTTTGGTACGGTCTGTACGAATCCGAAATGCCCAAGGAAGAACGCGTACGCATCTTTGGCGACTACCAGGTAAACCGCGAACTGATGGCTCTGGGCAACATCGGCTGCAAGTTCATGCACTGCCTGCCCGCCACCCGTGGCGAAGACGTTACCGACGAAGTAGCCGACTCCGAATCCTCCCTGTGCTGGGAAGAAGCCGGCAACCGTCTGACCGCCATGCGTGGTCTGCTGGTATGGCTGTGCAACTACCAGAAGGACACCACCGAACTGCAGAAGGCTGCTGCCAAGGAATCCCTGGATGCCTTCATGACCAAGATCGGCCTGAACTAAGTACGCTTTTAAGGAGGAAATCTCTGTGTCTAAACTTGTTATTGCTCTGGGCGGCAACGCTCTGCAATCCAAGAAGAGTGCTCCCACCGCAGAAGGTCAGCTGGAAGTAGTAAAGCAGACCTGTGAACACATTGCCGAACTGAGCGCCAATGGCTACGAGCTGGCCATCGTTCACGGCAACGGTCCCCAGGTTGGCCGCATCCTGCTTGCCAGCGAAACCGCCAAGGACGTGGTACCTCCCATGCCCTTTGACGTTTGCGGTGCCATGAGCCAGGGATATATCGGCTATCACATCCAGCAGGCCCTGCGCTACTCGCTGGCCCGCCGGAACATGAATATCCCTGTTGTCAGCCTGGTCACTCAGATGATCGTTGACGCTGCTGACCCTGCTTTCCAGAACCCCACCAAGCCCATCGGCGGCTTTTACACCAAGGAAGAAGCCGACCAGCTGGCTGCCGAAAAGGGTTACGCCATGAAGGAAGACGCCGGCCGTGGCTGGCGCCGTGTGGTGGCTTCTCCCCTGCCCCAGCGCATCGTTGAGATCAACGACGTAAAGCGCCTGTGGAAGGACACCATTGTGATCACCTGCGGCGGCGGCGGTATTCCCGTTATGGAAAACCCCGACGGCACCCTGCAGGGTGTTGCAGCCGTTATCGACAAGGACTTTGCCGCTGAACTGCTGGCAGAACAGGTCGATGCCGATACCCTGATGATCCTGACCGAAGTGGAAAAGGTTGCCATCAACTGGGGCAAGCCCAACCAGGAAAGCCTGGACCACATGAGCCTGGCTGACGCAGCCAAATACTGCGAAGAAGGCCACTTTGCTCCCGGTTCCATGCTGCCCAAGGTACAGGCTGCCATGAAGTTTGTGCGCACCAACCCCGGCAAACAGGCCATTATCACCTCGCTGGATAAAGCCATTGACGCCCTGGAAGGTAAAACCGGCACCGTTATTTCTTTTGCATAACCCCATAGCAAATCTCTGATCCAAAGGCCCCCATTCCAATATTGCCTGAATGGGGGCCTGTTTTTTCATCATATCATGGCTTCTGCGGTTGTGATAAAATCCGACGGGAGGCAATTACATTGAGATTTAACAGTATGCTTACAACGCTGAAAAACAGATCCTGGGAGCTGAAGCGTGCTCTCACCGCCCTGCTTTGCATGGGGGCGTTTTTTGCTGTTTTTCATGTAATGGACCTGGCACCCATGCTGCCGGGCCTGGGTGATTCCGAAGCGCTGGGCCACGCGCTGGGAATGTGGTCGCTGCTGCCCCCGCTTTTTGCCGTGGCGCTGGCTTTTCTTACCGGCGACGTAATCGTTTCGCTGCTGGCCGGTGTGCTTTCGGGTGCGGCCCTGCTTACCGCCATTGACGGCGGCGGCATGTTCTACGATACCTTTCACCGCACGGTGATCGGTATTCTTGATACTTCTGCAAACTATGAAAACGTTCAGGTGCTGATCCTTTGTGTTGCCGTTGGCGGCATGGAAGGCGTCATCCGCCGCAGCGGCGGCTTTGAAGCCACCGCCCGCAAGCTGACCAAAAAAATCAACAGTCCCCGCAAGGCGAATGCGGTCAGCCAGCTATTCTGCACCCTGTTTTTCTTTGACGACTACGCCAATGCCCTGATCTCCGGTCCTGTTCTTACCCCTGTTACCGACAAGGCCGGTGTCAGCCGCGAAAAGCTTTCCTACATTGTGGACTCCACCGCCGCCCCCCTGGCCGGCATCGCCGTTATCTCCAGTTGGGTGGCCGTTGAAGTTTCGGTCATTCAGGAAGGTTTGGACGCCATCGGTTCCACCGCCAGCGCGTTCCATATCTTCTTTAACAGCATTCCCTACTGTTTCTACTGCATTTTTGCCATTGTCTTTATTCTGCTGCTGACCCTGAGCGGCCGAGAGTATGGCCCCATGCTGCAGGCCGAACGCCGTGCCAGAGCGGGACACCCTGTTAAAAAGGGTACCCAGGTCGTTACCGACCGCCCCGAAGAGCTGCCCGGCTATGACCATTCCGACCGCCAATGGCGTCGTATCCTTCTGGCCTTTGGCAGCATCGTGCTGATGCTGATCTTTGACCTGGCCGCCTTTTACATCACAGGAAGAGCCACTGCCATTGAAAGCGGCTTAATTAGCCCTGAGGCAGGTTTTTCTTTCAATAACCTCTCTACCATCATCGGCTGTGCCGACACCATCCAGCTGGTCATGGAGGGGGCTTTCCTGGCGGGCTTTGCCGCACTTATCATGGGTGTGTGCCTCAATCTGTTTAATGTTCATGACGGCATTCTTGCCTGGGTGGACGGCGCCATCTCGCTGATGCCCACCATCATCGTGCTGATCCTGGCCTGGACCCTTTCCGACTGTGTTTCCCAGTTGGGCAGCGTCTACTTTGTGGTCGACGCCATCAGCGCCGGTATTCCCAAGCTGCTGGTACCCACCCTCATCTTTCTCACCTGCTGTTTGGTTTCCTTTGCCACCGGCAGCTACGGCTGTATGTTCATGGTCATGCCCATGGCGGTGCCCATTGTGGCAGCCGTTGGCGGCATTTCGGCCGACCCCTCCGCAGACCCTTTTATGCTGGCCTGTGTGGCCGCCGTTCTTTCGGGCAGTATCTTTGGCGACCACTGCTCGCCCATGACCGACTGCACCATTCTGGCGGCTTTGGGGGCCGGATGCGAGACCATGGACCATGTGCGCACCCAGATGCCCTATGCCCTTACGGTAGCGATCATCACTGTGGTGTGCGGCACCCTGCTGACCAGCCTGACCGGCATGCCTGCGTGGGTCGCTTTGGCGGTCGGCACCACTGTTTTGGCTGTGGTCGTGCGCTTTGCTGGCAAAAAGGTATGACCCCGCCATATCACATCAAGAAAAAGAGCCATCTGCGGATGGCTCTTTTTTGCGCAAAAAACCGCAGGCACCGGGTGGTGTCCTGCGGTTTTGTTTGGGTTTAGTTCTTTTTGGATTTGCCCAGATAGGCGGCCTTAACATCTTCGTTGGCCAGCAGTTCGGCGCCGGTACCGGAAAGGGTGATGTTGCCGGTTTCCAGAACATAAGCCTGGTCGGCGATCTTCAGGGCCATATTGGCGTTCTGTTCGATCAGCAGAACGGTAACGCCCTGACGGTTGATCTCACGGATGATGGAGAAAATATCCTGTACCACCAGAGGAGCCAGACCCAGCGAGGGTTCGTCCAGCATCATCAGCTTGGGACGGCTCATCAGGGCGCGGCCTACGGCCAGCATCTGCTGTTCACCGCCCGAAAGGGTGCCGGCCAACTGCCAGCTGCGTTCCTCCAGACGGGGGAACAGGCTGTAGACCCACTGGATGTCCTTTTCGATCTCTGCCTTATCCTTGCGCAGGTAGGCGCCGATCTTCAGGTTTTCCAGAACGGTCATATCGGGGAAAACGCGGCGGCCTTCGGGGCTCATGGAAATGCCGGTGCCGATGATCTTGTCGATGGGCTTGCCCAGCAGTTCTTCCCCTTCGGGGTTTTCGTCGGTGACCCACTTGATGGAACCTTCCGAGGCCTTTACCAGGCCGCTGATGGTGCGCAGGGTGGTGGATTTGCCGGCACCGTTGGCACCGATCAGGGTAACGATCTTACCATCGGGAACTTCCAGCGAAATGCCGCGGAGGGCCTGGATGCCGCCATAGTTTACATGCAGGTTTTCAATCTTAAGCATCTTCAGCCACCCCCAAATAAGCGTCGATTACACGCTGGTTGTTTTGGATCTCTTCCGGAGTGCCTTCGGCGATCTGCTTGCCGAAGTCCAAAACGTAGATACGGTCAGAAATGTGCATAACCAGGTCCATGTGATGTTCGATCAGGAAGATGGTCATGTTGAACTTGTCGCGGATCTCGCCGATAAAGGCGGTCAGCTCGTCGGTTTCCTGGGGGTTCATGCCGGCTGCGGGTTCGTCCAGCAGCAGCAGTGTGGGCTCGGCGGCCAAAGCACGGGCGATCTCCAGGCGGCGCTGCTTGCCGTAGGGCAGGCTGGTGGCCAGTTCGTTGCGTTCTTCGTACAGGCCGACTACCTTCAGCAGTTCTTCCACTTCGGCGCGCTGTTTGGCCTCTTCCTTGCGGTTAAGGCGGAAAATGGCCGAAAAGACGTTGCTGGTGGTGCGGCAGTGCTTTGCGATGAGAACATTATCAAACACGGTCTGGCTCTTCCACAGACGGATGTTCTGGAAGGTACGGGCCATGCCCAGCTTGGTGATAACGTCGGGTGTGGGGGCGATGGTATTGTTGTATTCACCGGCATGTTCGCCCTTATAGAGCTTCTTCATTTTTCCCTGGGGATGGTTTTCAATGATCTTTTCGCCATTGAACCAAACCGCGCCGTTGGTGGGCTGGTAAACACCGGTGACCACGTTGAAGGCGGTGGTTTTGCCGGCGCCGTTGGGGCCGATCAGGGCAACGATCTCGCCCTGGTTGATTTCAAGGTTGAGGTTATCAACCGCAACAACGCCGCCAAACTGCATGGTGGCGTTTTCAATTTTCAATACATTCTTGCTCATTTGCCAGCAGCCTCCTTCTTCTTACGGGATTTGGGACGCTTATCCAGCAGGTTGGGCAGTTCCTTGTCACCCATGATGCCCTTGCGGAAGAAGAGCACGATGACCATGATGATGACCGAGAAAACAGCCATACGAAAGCCGTTTTTGAAAACGGCGGGAGCATTGATGCCCAGGAAGGTGCCCGAGTCGAGGCCGCGCAGCAGCCATTCGGAACTGAAGATGTAAAGGAAGCTGGCCAGCACCGAACCGGTGATGGAGCCGATGCCGCCGATTACAACGATCAGCAGAATTTCGTAGGTCAGGGCGCTCTTGAAGGGAGCTGCGGCGATGGTGCCCATGTACATAGCCATCATACCGCCGCCAATGCCGGCAAAGAAGGAACTGATGATGAAGCTCATTCTCTTGTGTCTGGCCAGATTGATGCCCATGGCTTCGGCAGCCACTTCGTCATCGCGGATGGCCTTGAAGGCACGGCCATAGGTGGAGTTGATGAGCAGCACAATGAGGGCGATCATCAGTCCGGCAATGATAACGTAAGGAGTGGCCTTGTTGAAGGTGGGGTAGCTCTTGAGCAGGTTGGAGCCGTTGGTGATGGGGCCCAGACCATTCCACTGGAAAAAGGCCTTGAGGATCTCAGCAAAGCCAAGGGTGGCAATGGCCAGATAGTCGGACTTGAGGCGCAGTACGGGCAGGCCGATGAGGAATGCAAACAGGGCAGCCAGCAGACCGCCGATCAGCAAAGCGATCAGCATGCCAACAATGGTGCCTACCTGTTCGCCAAAGATGCCGCCGAAAATATCGGTGAAGGAGAAAGGCAGACCGCCGTTTTCAAAGTACTGGTAAACGGTGGCTTTCTTTCCGTCGGGGATGGTCAGCACGCTGTAGGAGTATGCGCCCAGCAGCATAAAGCCGGCCTGGCCCAGGCTGAACAAACCGGTGAAGCCGTTGAGCAGGTTCATGGAAACCGCCACCAGAGCGTATACGGTGGCCTTTTTGATAACCGTTACCGCAATGTGATAGGAGGGCAGGGTCAGGTCAACGATGACACAGGCCGCAAACAGCACCAACAGCACAGCAGCGGTAAAGATGGTTTTCTTCTTGGTCATATTCATGTTCTCCCCTCCCCTTATACCTTGTCGGTGACTTTTTCACCGAACAGGCCGGTGGGCTTAACACACAAAACAACGATCAGCAGTGCAAAGGTGAAGGCATCCGAGAAGGTGGTGTAACCCAGACCCTTGATGACTTCTTCGCACAGGCCGATGATGAAGGCGCCAACCACAGCGCCGGGGATGGAGCCGATGCCGCCAAATACCGCGGCAACAAAGGCCTTCAGGCCGGGCATGCCGCCGGAGGTGATGGCAACCGAGGGATAGTTGGTGAAGTAGAGCATGGCGCCAACAGCGGCCAGGAAGGAACCGATGATAAAGGTGACCGAAATGACGCTGTTGATCTTGATGCCCATCAGCTGTGCGGTTTCAAAGTCCTTGGAAACGGCACGCATGGCCATACCGGTCTTGGTATGGTTGATCAGATATACCAGCACAATCACCAGGGCAATGGTAAGCACGGGGGTAACCAGAGTTACCATCTTGGTGGAAGCACCCATAATGGATACGGTGTTGGAAATGAAGGGGATGGGCTTGGTTACAGGCTGGGGCACACCGCCGGTGATATAGAAGGCCAGGTTCTGGATCAGATAGCTGACGCCGATGGCCGAGATCATAACCGACATGCGGGGTGCGGTGCGCAGGGGCTTGTAGGCCACACGTTCAATGGTAAAGCCAAGGACAACGGTGGCTGCCAGCACCAGGGGAATGGAGATGTAGAGGGGCAGAGCGGTGGTGGTGTAAACCATGACCAGGCCGGCCACCATAAATACATCGCCGTGGGCAAAGTTGATCAGTCGCAGAATGCCGTAAACCATTGTGTAACCAATGGCAATCAGCGCGTACTGACCGCCCACGGAAATACCGTTCAATAAATAAGGAAACAATTCTTGCATAGGAACTCCTCCTGTTGTGGTTTTCCGGGAAACAATTGGGCCGTCTCGAAAAGGCAGCAGCATCCGCTCTTTCGAGGCGAACCAGTGCCAAAAGCCGGGGCCGCAAAGGCGGCAAAGTCCGTTTTTCAAATATCAGTAAAACGGCGAAAAAAGGGGATGACGAAGCGGAAAGCCCCGCCATCCCCTCTTGATTCACAGTTTGATCAGATCGTTCAATTCGGTGTTGACCGATTATTCAACAGTCTGAACCTTTACAAAGTCCCAAACACCGTCAACAGTGTTTGCGGTCTTGATGAAAGCGCCGTCGCGCTTGGCATCGCCGATTTCGTCGAATTCGATCAGACCGGTTACGCCTTCAAAGCTTACGTTGGGCATAGCTTCCAGAACAGCGGCACGGTCGGTGCTGCCAGCCAGCTTCAGAGCTTCCAGAGCGGTCAGGTAAGCGTCGTAGCCGATAGCGGTAACAGCAGCGATCATGTCGTTGCCGCCGTTGTTGGTCAGCATATCGGGGTTGGCGTTCAGCCATTCCTTGATGCCGGTATCGAATTCGGGAGCGCCGCCTTCCTGATAGAAGGTGGTAACGAAAGCTTCGATATCGGTGCCGGTAGCGGCTTCAATAACCTTGTTGTTATCCCAGGTGTCGGAGCCCAGCAGAGCGCCTTCGTAACCCTGAGAAGCAGCAGCTTCAACGATCAGCTGTGCGTAGTTGATGGAAACGGGAGCAAAGATAACGCCGGCGTTGTTGCTCTTGGCGTTGGTTACGTAAGAAACAAAGTTGGCAGTGCCTTCGGGGAAGTCTTCGGAGATAACGGTGCCGCCCAGGGCTTCAAAAGCTTCCTTGAAGTAGAATACCAGACCCTGGTCGTAGTCGGAGCCCAGCATTGCCAGAGTGTAGGCAGTGTCGATGCCCAGTTCGTTGAAAGCGTAGTTGGCCAGAACGGTGCCCTGGAAGGGATCGAGGAAGGCCAGACGGAAGTAAACTTCGCAGTCAGCGGTAACCTGGGGGTTGGTGCAGGAAGTGCCCAGAGCAGGCATGCCGGCTTCGGCAAATACTTCGCCGCCGGCGATGGAAACGCCGGAGCCGTAGGAACCGAGAACGATGGATACATCGCGGTTGATCAGTTCAGCAGCTGCAGAGGGGCCGTTTTCAGCAGAAGTACGGTTGTCAACGATTTCGAGCTGAACGTTGTAGGTTTCGCCGCCGATTTCAACGGTGGGGAACAGGGAATGAGCATACTGCATGCCCAGGATCTCCTGCTTGCCGCCAGCGCCGTTGTCGCCGGTCTGGGGTTCAAATACGCCGATCTTAACAATCTTATCGCCTTCAGCGGCGGGGGCATCGGCTTCGGGAGCTGCAGTGTTGCCACCGCAGGCTACCATGCTGAGCATCATAGCAACGCACAACAGGATTGCGAATACTCTTTTCATTCTTAAATCCTCCTAAAAATGTTCCTAAGAATAATACATCTGTATGCAAACCCTGCACACAAGATGGGGATATTATATCATCTGAACCAACAAAATGCAACTAATTAAAGTGATAAAGAGTAAGAAAAAGGGACTTGAATTGCTTCAAATCCCATTTCCATTTTTTGTTTGTTTTCCAGTAGAATACACTGTACTCTTCCCGGCATCAATCGGTGAAGTCGTGACGGTCCAGCAGGCTGTGGCGAACCTCCCAAAGGGCGGGCGAAAGGTCGACGTAATACTTGTGGGGATATTCAAAACGCTTTACTTCGTCCCACAGGGTATCCAGCTGCTGCTTGCAATAGGTGCGGATCTCGTCCAGGGTGGGCAGGTCATAAACCTGCTTGCCGTCCACAAAGATGGGGGTCAGCAGAGGCTTGGCCTCAAAGTTGGAAATTTTGCTCTTCTTCCAGGTATTGTTGGGGTCAAAGATGACCATGGACTTGGTGTCGTCAACCACCTCGTCATGCAGGGTGACATAGTCGGCAATGGCCTTGCCGGTCTCGCGGTTGAAAAAGCGGTAAAGACTCTTGAAATCGGGGGTGGTGATCTTTTCCACCGTTTCGCTCACCTTGATGCGGGGCTGCAGCTCCCCTTCCCTGTTGGCAATGGCCACCAGCTTGTACACGCCGCCGAAAACGGGGGCCGATTTGCTGGTGATCAGGTTTTCGCCTACGCCGAAGCTGTCCACCTTGGCGCCCTGGAGCATCAGGTCGCGGATGATGTATTCGTCCAGCGAGTTGGAGGCCATGGTCTTAACGTCCTGGTAGCCGGCATTATCCAGCATCACGCGCACCTTTTTGGAAAGATAGGCGATGTCACCGCTGTCGATGCGCACAGCCACAGGGCGGCAGCCCTTGGGCTTAAGTACCTCGTCAAACACCTTGATGGCGTTGGGCACGCCCGACTTCAGGGTGTTGTAGGTATCCACCAGCAGGGTGCACTTGGTGGGATAAAGTTCGGCATAGCGCTTGAAGGCTTCATATTCGTCTTCAAAGGCCTGTACCCAGCTATGGGCCATGGGGCCCACGGCGGGAATGCCGTAAATGCGGTCGCTGATGGTGCAGGCTGTGCCGCTGCAGCCGCCGATGTAGGCGGCGCGGGCGCCCAGCACGGCGCCGTCATAGCTTTGGGCGCGGCGGGAACCGAATTCGGCCACGGCGCAGCCTTCGGCGGCGCGCACCACACGGCTGGCCTTGGTGGCGATCAGCGACTGGTGGTTGATGGTCAGCAGGACCATAGTCTCCACAAACTGTGCCTGGATCAGGGGACCTCTTACAACAACGATGGGTTCATAGGGAAAAACGGGGGTGCCTTCCTTTACCGCCCAAACGTCACAGGCAAACTTGAAGTTTGCAAGGTAATCGAGAAAGGCCTCAGAGAACTGCCCCTTGGAACGAAGATATTCGATATCCTCGGGGGTAAACTTCAGGTTGTTGAAATATTCCACCAGTTGTTCCAGACCGGCAGCAATGGCAAAGCCGCCGCCATCGGGAATTTTGCGGAAAAACATATCAAATACAGCTTCGCGGTCGCCCAGGCCGTTTTCGAAGTAACCGTTGCCCATGGTTATTTCGTAAAAGTCGGTGAGCATGGTCAGATTTCTTTTCAGTTCTCCTTGCATCAAAAACACTCCTTTGTGCAGTTATCCAACGGTGATGTGGATGGTTTCTTCAAAAAGTGCAATATATTCTTCGGCCTCGACCGATGGATAAACATAAACAGCGGCAATTGCCTCATATTCTCCCGGTTCAAGCTGCCGGGCCAGTTTATCGGTCTGTACGCTCCAGTTGGGGGGCAGCACCGGGCTTTGGTAAACCTCTTCTCCGCTTTCCGCCAGGGTATAGACCACCTGCATGTAGCCCCGGTTTCCGTCACAATTTTCAAGATAGACGCTGCCCTTCTCCCCTTTCTTGTTAAAGGCGGGTGAAGCGTTGAGGAGATAGTGAAATTCCTCTTCCGGGAAATCTTCCTCCCGTTCCAGCTCCAGACCGGGCAGCGGGCCTTCCGCCGCAGGAGAAGCACTTGGGGCAGAACTGGGCATCAGCAGGGCAAACGCCAGCCCCGCAAGGGCCATCACCACCAGCAGCAAAACGACAGCAAGCATGGCGGCGCGGTTATTATTTTTGCTTTGCGCACGGCGGTAGTTGGCCATAAAAACCCTCTCTAAAGTTGTTTTGAATCATTATAACACCGGGGCCTTTATTTGTCACCGATAGACATTTTTTTAACAACAAAAAGCCCACAGGTTTGGTGTCCTGTGGGTTTTTGCTTATTCGCCCGAGGCGTTGTTATAGGCAAACTGGCTGTTGTAAAGATCGGCATAGAAGCCGCCCTTGGCCAGCAGTTGGTCATGGGTGCCCACCTCCACAATGTCGCCGTCGTTGAGAACAAGGATCTTGTCGGCATCGCGGATGGTGGAAAGGCGGTGGGCAATGACAAAGCTGGTGCGGCCTTCCATCAGGGTCTTCATGGCCTTCTGGATCAGTACCTCGGTACGGGTATCCACCGAGCTGGTGGCCTCATCCAGAATGAGGATGCGGGGATTGGAGAGAAGAGCCCGGGCGATGGTGATCAACTGGCGCTGGCCCTGGGAGATGTTTGAGGCATCCTCCGAAAGGACCATGTTGTATCCGCCGGGCAGGGTGCGGATAAAATTGTGGGCATAGGAGGTCCGGGCCGCCCGCTGCACTTCGCCGTCGGTGGCGTCCACACGGCCGTAGCGGATGTTGTCGCGGATGGTGCCGTGGAACAGCCAGGTATCCTGCAGCACCATGCCGAAATATTCCCGCAGCTTGATGCGGTCCATGTCGGCAATATCCACCCCGTCAACAAGGATGCGGCCGCCGTTTACGTCATAGAACCGCAGCAGCAGGTTGACCAAAGTGGTTTTGCCCGCGCCGGTGGGGCCAACGATGGCCACCATCTCCCCTGCCTTTACCTCCAGGTTGAAGTCCTTGATGAGGGTGCGGTCGGGGGTGTAGCCAAAGCGCACATGCTCAAAACAGACGCTGCCTTTTCTTTCGGCGGGGTACTGCAGCTTTTCGTCCGGAACAGGCTCTTCCTCGGTTTCATCCAAAAAGCCGAAGATGCGCTCGGCGGCGGCAATGGTGGACTGCAGGGTGTTCATGATGTTGGAAAGCTGGGTGATGGGCTGGCTGAAATTGCGCAGATACTGGGCAAAGGACTGGATATCGCCCACCAGCAGGCTTCCGCTGATGACCATCAGGCCCCCAACCACCGTAACGATGGCATAGCCAAGGTTGCTGATGAGGTTGGAAAGCGGATGGATGATGCCCGAAATATAGTTGGCCATGTAGCTGCTTTGATAGCGCTCCTCGTTGATCTGGTCAAATTCTGCCAGAACGCTCTCTTCACGGCCAAAGGCCTTGATGACATTGTGGCCGGAGTACATTTCCTCGATGTGGCCGTTGAGGTGGCCCAGGCTGGACTGCTGGCGCACAAACAAAGGCTGGGAGCGCTTGATGACTCCGGTGGAAAGCAGCACCGTAAGGGGCAGGGTGAGCAGTGCCACCAGAGTCAGCACCGGGCTGATGACCAGCATCATCACCAGGATGGTGATGACACTGAGGACCGAGCTGAGGATCTGGGTAACGCTTTGCTGCAGCGAGGCCGAAACGGTATCCACATCATTGGTGACACGGCTGAGGATATCGCCAAGCTGGTGGGAATCGTAATAACCGATAGGCAGGGTCTTGATTTTTTCGTCCACCCGGCGGCGCAGTTGGTACATGGTTTTTTGGGTCATATTTACCAACAGGCGGCTTTGAAGGTAGACAAACAGCGAGTTGAGAAGATAAATGCCGCCCAACAGCAGCAGAATGATGCCGATGGCGTCGAGATCCATTCCTCCCGTGCCGGCCTGAATGCGCTGCCAGCCAAGCTGTATCTCGTTGGTGGCAAAGCCGATGATGCGGGGGCCAAGGTTGCCTGCAATGGCGGTCAGAACCGTCATGGCTGCCACCAGGATCATCGAAACCTTATAGGGCTTCATATAACCCAGCAGACGGAGCAGGGTGCCTTTGGTGTCTTTGGGTTTTTCTCCGGGAACAAAGCCGCGGTGGCCTGGTCCGGGTCCTGGTCTGCTCATAATCCCACCTCCTCTGCCGAAAGCTGGGAAGAGACAATTTCGCGGTAGATGCCGCAGGTTTGCAGCAGCTCGCTGTGTTTGCCCTTTCCCGCAATGGCGCCTTCATCATCCAGAACCAGGATGCAGTCGGCCTCCATGATGGTGCTGACACGCTGGGCCACGATGATGACCGCCGCGTCGGAGGTGATTTCGGCCAAACGGCGGCGCAGGGTGGCGTCGGTTTTATAGTCCAGGGCCGAAAAGCTGTCATCAAACAGGTAAATTTCGGGGCGGCGGGCAACGGCGCGGGCAATGCTGAGGCGCTGCTTCTGCCCGCCCGAAAAATTGGCGCCGCCGCGGGCCACTTCGGAATTGAGACCGTCTTCTTTTTCTTCAATAAACTCCTTGGCCTGGGCGATCTCGGCCGCCAGCCAAAGCTCTTCTTCGGTGGCATTGGGTGCGCCGTAGCGCAGGTTTTCGGCAATGGTGCCCTGGAACAATACGGCACGCTGGGGCACATAGCCGATGCGGCTGCGCAGGTCGGCACGGTTCATCTTTCGCACATCCACGCCATCCACCAGCACCTGGCCCTGGGTGGCGTCATAAAAACGGGGAATGAGGTTGAGGATGGTACTTTTGCCCGAGCCGGTGGAACCAATGATGGCCAAGGTTTGGCCGGGGCCCACCTCAAAGTTGATGTGGCTGATGGCCGGTTCCTCCGAATCATCAAAAGCAAAGGTGACATCCCGGAAGCAGACAGTTCCCTTGCGGTCGGGACAAATGGGATTTTGGGGGTCGGTGATGGTGGGTACCATATCCAACACCTCGTTGATGCGTTCGGCCGAGGCGGCGGCACGGGGGATCATGGTGACCATCATAGAAAGCAGCATAAAGGAGATCATAATGTGCATCACATACTGCACCACCGCCATAACATCGCCCACCAGCAGACTGCCGGCCGAAACCTGGCCCACCCCCAGCCAAAGGATGGCCACGGTGGAAAAATTCAGAATGAACATCAGCAGGGGCATCATCAGCATCATCAGATTATGCATCTTCAGCGAAATGTCCATCAAATCGGTGTTGGCCTTGTCGAAGCGTTCTTCCTCATACTGTTCGGTGCCAAAGGCGCGCATCACCCGGATGCCCGAAAGCTTTTCGCGCATGACCTGGTTTACCCGGTCGATTTTGGTCTGCATGCTTTTGGAAAGAGGAATGCTTTTGCGGCTGATAAGGACCACCGAAACCAGCAGCAAAGGCGCGGTGAAAAACACCACCCGGGACATTTCGGGCGAGGTGGAAAAGGCCATGATGATGCCGCCCACAAGGGCCATGGGGGCCATCAACGCCATGCGCAGGCCCATCATCACCACCATCTCGAGCTGGGTGATGTCGTTGGTGGTGCGGGTGAGCATGGAAGCCGCACCAAAGCGGTCAAATTCGGCCAGAGAAAAGCTTTCGGCCTTTTTGAATACATCGCGGCGCAAATCGCGGGAAAAGCCCATGGAGGCCCTGGCGGAGAGATAGCTGCTGGCCACCATGGCGGCAGCACCCATCAGGCTGATCAGCAGCATCTTAAGCCCAACGGTTACAATGTGTTCGATGTTGCCCACCAGCACGCCCTCATCGACGATGGAGGACATATATTTCGGCAGATACATCATGGTAAAGACATTGCAGCCAACGGCCAGCATATCGCCCAGCACCATCCAGATGTATTTCTTTAATCGTTTGAACAGTTTCAGCAACGGTCAACCCCTCCTTTCTCCAAATTTTCTCAAATAATACTTTTTAAGTATACTCCAATTCTGCCCAAAAACACAATAATAGTTTTATGGTTGGGTTGTAAACATTCTGTGGACGCAAAAAAGAACACGCCGAAGCGTGTTCTTTGGGTTGGTTATAATAATTCAGCCGCCAAATGTGTAGGTAATGGTGGACGCAGGCACAGCAGCAGGCTTGACGTCGGCAGCACCAACAGTTTTCAGGGTAAAGCTATACTCTCCCGCCTCAGTCAAGGTTACGGTTGTGGTAGTGCCGGTAAGGTCGTTGATGGAGGTGGCGGTTTCTACCCCATTCTTTTGGTAGGTCAGGGTGTAGCTTTCCGCATTGGCGGCGGCATTCCAAACCAGTTTCACATTGTTTCCGCTGACCGAATCAACCCTGAAGCCGGTGAGGTCCCCCACCTGCTTGGGGGTGAAGGCCAGGGAGGCCCAGTCGCCGGCGGAATAGCCGGCCTGTGTGGTGGTGGCCTGCACCTTGAAGGTGGTGGATTTGCCGATAAAGTCATCCCCCACGGCGATGGATGTGCCGCTCTGCGATTTGGCATAGGAAAGGCCGTCGGCGGTCATTTCCACCCGGTAGCCGGTGGCGTGGGCAACGGTATTCCAGCTCAAACGGAAGCCGGAGCCGGTATAGGCAACGGCCAGCCCGGTGGGTTTGGCCAGAGCGGTGGAGTATTCCAGATATTCCACGTCATCAAAGCGGTTTTTGGTCTTTTCTTCCTCGTCGGGGATGATGTAGCTGGTGATGTTGTCGCTGGCGATGGTCAGCAGTTCGATCTCACCTTCGCCGTGGATCATGGTGGGTTCGTTGACCCGCAGGCGGCTGATGAGGGAGCCGCCATCGATATACAGGTAGGTTTCTTCCTCCACAGTGGCTCTGGTCAGCAGGGTGTTTACCAGGGTAACATAAACGGTGGGATCGCCCGAAGCGACCTTGAGGTCAGAGAAACCCTGCCTGGAAGAATCGAGGGTACTTTCGTCCAGCACCACCGAGGTGTAGGCAGTCACCTTGCCAATGCGGCTTTCGCTGTCGGCAGCAAGGATGACCTCGTTTCCGTTGCTTTCCATCACAAAAACTTCGGACACGCGGCTGTCGGTAATGATGATGGTTTCGCCGCCGCGGATATACAGGGGTCCTTCCACCACGCAGTCCACCAGTTCAATGGTGCCATAGGCATCCTTGGCAATATTCAGCCTGCCCTTGATGGTCTTGTTTTCCAGGATAATGCTTCCGGCCTTGATGGACACGTTGCCCAGAGTTTGCCTGTTGTCGTATTCGCCAGCCTTTTCATAGGTTTTGGCGTCATATTCCTTACTTTCGGATTTGGAGGATTCTTCCTTCGGCTGGGAAGAAGAGGAGGCAGGGGCAGGAGCCTGGGGTTTGGGTGCAGGCTGGGGCTGCACCGGCGCGATCACCTGTGGGTTGGAGGACTCCTCCTCTCGGCTGCTTTCGGCAGGAAGTTTGGGTTCTTCGGGCTTGGCAGGCTCTTCCGGTTCTTCGGGGGCGGCCTTGGGAGGATTGGGGGATGTCATTCTCTGCAAAATTGGCATAATCATCCAACACAATAACGCCGATCAGCGCAAACAGGCTGAGCAGCACCAGAACAAGCAGCACAATGACGGCGACCATCAGACGGTGGGTCCTGTTGTCTTTGTACATTGCAATACCTCCCTTTTCTTCTATCTCAAAATTTGCTTTGTTTTCTCTATTTTGGGCCCCTGTTTGCCTTGACTTCCCTTCCCTGCCGTGTTACTTTTTTTATAACGACAACAACAAGGAGGAATCGTTCCATGCCGCTGATCAGTGATACCAACCGCCTGCTGGAAACCATTGCAAAGCAGGAAAGCCTCGTTCGCTTCCAAAAATTTGACAACGACATCGCCCTGGAACTGGGGCTGTTCATCGTTGACTATGCCAAAAAGCTGGGCAAAGGCCCTTCCATTGCCATCACCGTAAATGAATGGCAGGTATTCAAGGTTGCCATGAGCGGCATTGCACGCCCCGACAACGAAGGCTGGCTGCGCCGCAAGCACAACACCGTCACCCGCTTCCGCGCCAGCAGCCTGGCCACTGCCGCAAGCATGAAGGCCAAGGGCGCCACCCTGGCAGCACGTGCCCTGGACCCCGATGACTACATCTTTGCCGGCGGCGGCTTCCCCCTGTATGTGGAAAACGCCGGCATCATCGGCAGCATTTGCGCCTCGGGCCTAAAGGACTTTGAGGACCATCAGCTTGTGGTGGACGCCTGCGCCGCCTGGCTGGGGCTGCAGGAAGTTCCCTCGGTGGTGGAATAAATTTCTGCCAATAGGTGTTTTCATTATACCAAAAACGGGCATAAAAACAAGAAAATGGCATAAAAAAACGCTCAAAACCAAGTGGTTTTGAGCGTTTTTTGCTGTTATGTTTCGGTTTGGCTCACACCAGGTCGGAAAAATGCACCGAAGAAAGCTTTTCGCGCACCATTCGGGAGACCTCGTCATAGATGGCGTTGAACTTGCATTCGTGGCAATGGCAGTTGTGTTCCTGGCTGTGGTTGCACTGATAATCGGGCAAAACACAGCGGCTTAGGGCATAGGGCCCTTCCACTGTGGTAAGTACATCGTACATGGAAAGCTGGTCGGCGGGAACGGCAAGTTCATAGCCGCCGTGGGTACCCTTGAAGGAGCAGACCAATCCGCCGGCCACCAGCTTGCGCAATATCTTCAGCGAAAAGCGCAGGGTGACGCCGGTGTTTTCCGCAATGGTTTTGGCATCCATGCGCTGCCCCTTGGCACAGGCCAGGCTATGCACGATGCGTACGGCGTAATCCGCCTCCAATGTGATATGCATACAGTTCCTCCGGCGTAAAGATTATTCCAGAAAATCCTTCAGCTTTTTGCTGCGGGTGGGATGGCGCAGCTTGCGCAGGGCCTTGGCCTCGATCTGGCGGATACGTTCACGGGTGACGTTGAATTCCTTGCCCACCTCTTCCAGGGTGCGGCTGCGGCCGTCTTCCAGGCCAAAACGGAGCTTGAGCACCTTTTCTTCGCGGGGGGTGAGGGTGCTGAGCACTTCGCTGAGCTGTTCCTTGAGCAGGGTGTGGGAAGCCACATCGGAGGGAGCGGGAGCGTCGTCATCGGGGATAAAGTCGCCCAGATGGCTGTCCTCTTCCTCGCCGATGGGGGTTTCCAGCGAAACAGGTTCCTGGGCCACACGCATGATCTCGCGCACCTTTTCTTCGGGCATATCCAGCTCGGCGGCAATCTCTTCCGACGTGGGGTCGTGTCCGTTTTTGTGCAGCAGCTGGCTGCTTACCTTCTTCACCTTGTTGATGGTTTCCACCATATGAACAGGGATGCGGATGGTGCGGGCCTGGTCGGCAATGGCACGGGTGATGGCCTGACGGATCCACCAGGTGGCGTAGGTAGAAAACTTGAAGCCCTTGGTGTGGTCAAACTTTTCTACCGCCTTGATAAGGCCCAGGTTGCCTTCCTGGATCAGGTCCAGGAACTGCATGCCGCGGCCAACATAGCGCTTGGCAATGGAAACCACCAGACGCAGGTTGGCTTCGGAAAGGCGCTTGCGGGCATTGGGGTCGCCCTCGGCCATGCGCTGGGCCAGCTCGATCTCTTCTTCGGCGGTGAGCAGGGGCACACGGCCGATCTCCTTCAGATATACCTTAACAGGGTCATCGATGCTGATGCCTTCGGCATACAACGAGCTTTCCAGGTCGGCATCGCTGGTCTCGCTGGTCAGGTTCATGTCGATCTCGGAGATATAATCCTCCACAATCTCGATGTTGTTTGCTTCAAGGGTGTCGTACAGCTTGTCCATTTGATCGACGTCAAAATCCAGCTCTTCCAGGGCGTCGTTGAGCTCCTTGGTGGTCAGCTTGCCCTTGGCTTTGCCCTGTTCGATCAAATCGCGTATTGCTGTCTTTTTTTCCTGTGCTGCCAAATCCATACCTCCGTTTGGCCCAAAGGCCGGGTCTGTGTGTCAGCCGCGGTGCGGCGGATCGCTTACTTGTTTTTGAACATTTTCGCCCACTCGTCGTTGGACATGGTGCGGATATCCTCGGTGCTGTGCTGCTGGGCAAAGCCAAGGATGGTATCCACATAGTCCTTCCACCCATCCTGGGTGATGGTGTCCACCTGCTGGGGCGAGGTGATCCAGCTCAAGCGGTTCATTTCCTCGTCGCTCAGCTCCTGGGCGAACATGGAAAGGTTGACCTGCCCGTGCCGGGCCATTTTATCGCACACCGCCCGGTAGAGCCTGCGGTTAAATTCGGTGACGAATTTTTCGGGCGGCAGTTTTTCAACCGTTTTTGCAAAGCAGTTGGGATACTTGAAGAGCATGCCCAACAGCTTTTCTTCGGCAATGGCATACTTGGGCCAGCGCATCCGGTCGGGGTCCTGGCGGGCGGCGCCGGGTGGGCCGGGGGTATAGGGCCGCAGGTCTCGGTCCTCTTTCTTTTCCCTTGCCTTCTGCCTGCGTTTTATTTTGGAATCTACCTCGGAAAGGATGGCCTGCTTGTTGATGCCGGTGGCTTCGGCCTCCCGGGCGGCATAGACCTCCCGTTCGATGGGGTTGCGGATATCGGCCAGCAAGGAAGTAAATTCCTTGAGGAAGGCCACACGGCCATCGGCCGATTCCATGTCGTATTTTTGGCGGATGCGGGCAATGTTGTAGTCGGTGGCGCCGGCACTGCCCGAAAGAAGCATCTCGAACCGTTCGGAGCCGTATTTTTTGAGGAATTCATCCGGGTCTTTGGCTCCGGTGATGGAAAGCACCTTGACCGCAACACCGGTGGAATCGAAGATGTTGATGGCACGCTTGGCGGCGGCCTGCCCCGCACCGTCCGAGTCGTATGCCACCACCACCTCGTTGGTGTACTGGGAGATGATGCGGGCCTGTTCGGATGTGAGGGAGGTGCCCAGGGTGGCAACGGCGTTATCAAAGCCGCCCTGGTGGACGGAGATGACGTCCATATAACCTTCGCACAAAATGAGCTGGGGGCGCTTGGTTGCCTTGGCCAGATTGAGGGCGAAGAGGTTTCGGCTTTTTTTGAAGACCGGGGTATCGGGCGAGTTAAGGTATTTGGGACCACGCTCGTCCATGGTGCGCCCGCCAAAGCCGATGACGGCCCCCCGCAGGTCGATGATGGGGAACATCACACGGCCGCGGAACATATCGTAGGTGGAGTTGTTTTTGCCCTGCACCACCACGGCGGCGGCCAGCATTTCCTCCTTGGTGTAGCCCTTGGAAGAAAGGAAGTTGCGAAGGTTATCCCAGCCCTCGGGGGCATAGCCCAGGCCAAAGCGGCGGATGGTGCTGTCGCTGAGGCCGCGGGCCCGCAGATAATCCAGCCCACGGCGGCCCGCCGGGGTGGAAAGCTGGCTGTGGAAATAGCGGGCGCTTTCCCGGTTGAGTTCCAGGATACGGGTCTTCATCCGGGCGGCCCGGTCATCCACGCTGTCCTCGGGCAGCTTCATTCCGGCGCGGTCGGCCAGCAGCTTGATGGCCTCAATATAGTCCAGATTTTCGGCCTTGCGGATGAAGGTGATGACATCGCCCCCGGTGCCGCAGCCAAAACAATAGAAGGACTGGTTTTCGGGATAAACGGTGAAGGAGGGGGTCTTTTCGTTGTGAAAAGGACAAAGGCCCAGCAGGTTTTTGCCGCGGCGCTTCAGACGCACATAGCCGCCGATCACCGATTCAATATCGCTGCGGAAGCGCAGTTCTTCAATAAAGCTGTCGGGCAGCATGGCGGTCCCTCCTTCCCTGCTTTCTGTTCCAAATGGTTAAACGACACTCCAGGCCTTGGGAATAAACAGGTCCTTGAAGACGGTGACGCAGTAGCGGTCGCTCATGCCCGAAATATAATCGCACACGGCGCGCTCCAGGCCCTCCTCTTCGGCAATGCCCCAATATTCTTTGGGCAGCTTGTCCCGGTTGGCCACATAGTATTCAAACAACTGCTGGATCATGGCGCAGGCCTTGACCTCTTCCCCCTTGGCGATGGGGTTGGTGTAGACCTGGTCGAACATGAATTCCATAAAAATATCGTAACAGCGCTGCACATCGGCAGACATGGTAATATCATCCTTGCTGTTGGCCACAATGTCATTGATAAAGGCGGAAATGCGCTCCGACTTGCTGCGGCCCAGATGGTAGTGCACTTCCCAGGGCAGGTCGCCTTCGCTGAGCAGGCCTGCACGCACGGCGTCATCCAGGTCGTGGTTCATATAGGCGATCTTATCGGAAAAACGGACGATGCGGCCTTCCAGGGTGGAGGCACGGCCCTCCAGGCTGCCCGAAGAGTGGCAGCGGATGCCGTCGCGCACCTCCCAGCACAGGTTGAGGCCTTTGCCGCCTCTTTCCAGCTTTTCCACCACACGGGCGCTTTGCTCGCTGTGAGAAAATCCGCCGGGGTTGAGCTTATCCAGCACACGCTCGCCGGCGTGGCCAAAGGGGGTGTGCCCCAGGTCGTGTCCAAGGGCAATGGCCTCGGTCAGGTCTTCGTTGAGACGCAGGGCACGGGCAATGGTACGGGCGATCTGGCTGACCTCCATGGTGTGGGTCAGGCGAGTGCGGTAGTGGTCCCCCTCGGGCGAAAGGAAGACCTGGGTCTTGTGCATCAGGCGGCGGTAGGCATTGCTGTGGATGATGCGGTCGCGGTCACGCTGATAGGGCGTGCGCAGGGGACAATCCTCGATGGGCACTTCCCTGCCCCGGGTGCTGTCGGAAAAAGAGGCATAAGGGGAAAGAAATTTTCGTTCCCACTCCATATATTCCCGGCTGATGGTCAATCCTGTCGCCTCCTTTCGTCATTTTTGGAACGTCTATCAATATAGTATACGTAAAAAAAGAAATAATTCCTTGCGAAAACCAAAATTTTCTTGCAAATTTCTTTTTACGGCATTTTTCGCACTTAAAGGCCGGCTTTGGCGCCGTTCAGGTCCAGGTACTCCTCCGCTCCGATGGTGGGGACAAGCTGGCCGGAGGTCAGCTCGGTCAGCTCGCTGCAGAGGGACTTTACATGCTCGGTGGGGCAGCGCAGGTCAAGGGAGACCTTTTCGCCAAAGTCGGAGCCGGCGGTGAAGACCTCGAACCGGGGCAGCAGATAGGAAAGCTGACCGTAGAAGCCGTAGTCGCAGGTGATCTGCATGGCGGTAGCCGGGCGCATGGGCCGCAGCTTGGCGGCAGCTACTGCAAGGCTGGCCCCCTGGGAATAGGCGTGGGTAAGGCCGCCGGTGCCCAGCAGCACCCCGCCGAAATAGCGGGTGACAACCACAGCAACGTCGCTCAGCCCCGCGCCGGTGATAACATCCATGACCGGTTTGCCGCCGGTGCCGGAGGGTTCCCCGTCATCCGAAAAGCGGCTGCGGCCATCCCGCAGCACAAAGGCAAAGACATTGTGGCGGGCGTCGTAATGCTTTTCACGCAGTCCCTTCAGAAAGGCCATGGCCTCTTCTTCAGTGGTGACCGGCGCAATGTGGCCGATGAACCGGCTGCGGCGTTCCACAAACTCATCCTGGGCCGGCGCGGCAATGGTGGTATAGGGTCGCAAAGGCATGGCAGAGGCTCCTTTCTGAAAAATCCGGAAAGCGTAAGCAGGGCGGTGCACAAATATGCACCGCCCCAGTTAGGCTTGTTGTATTATCGCTGTCAGCTTAGCGGCCATAGCGCTTGTTGAAACGATCTACACGACCACCGGTATCAACCAGCTTCTGACGGCCGGTGAAGAAGGGGTGGCACTTGGAGCAGATTTCAACACGAATTTCGGGCTTGGTGGAACGGGTTTCGATCACTTCGCCGCAGGCGCACTTGATGACTGCAGGGCCATAGTTGGGATGGATAGCTTCTTTCATTGCGTTTCACCTCTTTCGATTCCCAAACGTTACTGACCTATGTTAGCATAGTTTTGTTCTAATTTCAAGTCTTTTCGCACTTTTTTGTAGAAAAACTTTTGGATATTCCGGCAAAAGGTTACAGGCCCATTTTTGCGTTGATGTCTTCCATCAGTTCCTTGTTCAGGGCTTCGGCGGCCTCGGGGGTGGCGGCCTTCAGCGAATAGTAGACCTTGATCTTGGGTTCGGTGCCGGAGGGGCGAACGGTAACGGTGCCGGCGCCTTCCACGCCAAATTCCAGAACATTGCTCTTGGGCAGGTCGATGGGGGTCTCCTCGCCGCCGCGGATGGTGACCGAACGGCCGTAGTCGCTCAGGTATTCCACCTGGCGGCCGCCGATGGTGGCGGGAGGTGCATTGCGCAGGCCGTCCATGATGGCAGCCATCTTGGCCATGCCGTCGGCACCTTCAAAGGCCATGCTTTGCACAAAGTTGCGGTAGAAGCCGTACTTGGCGTACAGGTCATCCAGGGCATCGGCCAGGGTCTTGCCCTGACGCTTATACCATGCAGCCATTTCGCAGATGATCAGCGAGCCGTCAACGGCGTCCTTATCGCGCACATAACCGCTGGTCAGGTAGCCGTAGCTTTCTTCGTAACCCAGCAGGAAGTTTTCGGGGCAGCCCTTTTCTTCCAGAATGCGGATCTGTTCGCCGATGAACTTGAAGCCGGTGAGAACGGGGACCACCTTGACGCCATAGCTGGCGGCAACGGCATCGGTCATGTTGGTGGTGACGATGGAGCGGACCACGATGGGGTCGCTGGGCATGGTTCCGGATTCCACACGGCTGCGGGCGATGTAGTCCAGCATCAGAACGCCCATTTCGTTGCCGGTGATCAGGCGGGGCTTGCCATTCTGGCGAACGGCGGCGCCAACGCGGTCGCAGTCGGGGTCGGTGGCCAGCAGCAGGTCGGCGTCCAGCTTTTCATACAGGTCCAGGCCAAGCTGCATGGCCTGCAGAATTTCGGGGTTGGGATAGGGGCAGGTGGGGAAATTGCCGTCAGGCCATTCCTGTTCGGGAACGACGGTGACGTCCTCAATGCCGATGCGACCCAGCATTTCGGTAACGCAGCGGCGGCCCGCGCCATTCAGGGGGGTGTAAACCAGCTTGAAGCCAGCGCCGTTGCAGATACCGGGGTTGATCTGTTCTTCCAGAACACGGTTGATGTACTGGTCCACAAAATCGTCGCCGATGTATTCGATCATGCCGTTGGCCAGGCCTTCTTCAAAGGCGATGTGCTTTACTTCGTCAAAAATATCGGTGTTCTGGATGTAGGTGTAAACGGCGTCGGCGGCTTCGGGCCCAAGCTGGCAGCCGGTTTCGTCATAAGCCTTGTAGCCGTTGTACTGGGCGGGGTTGTGGCTGGCGGTGATGTTTACACCGGCGTCGCAGTGTAGTTCACGCACGGCATAGCTCAGGGCGGGGGTGGGCATCAGTTCCTTGTAGATGTAGGCCTTGATACCGTTGGCGGCAAAAACAGCGGCGGTTTCTTTGGCGAACAGTTCGCTCTTGTTGCGGCTGTCATAAGCAATGGCTGCGGTGGGATTTTTGCAGGTATCGTTGAGGTGGTTGGCCATGCCCTGAGTGGCCTGGCGCACGGTGTAGATATTCATGCGGTTGGTGCCGGCGCCCAGAACGCCGCGCAGGCCG
Organism: Oscillospiraceae bacterium; assembly: GCA_017847995.1. GTDB lineage: Bacteria > Bacillota > Clostridia > Oscillospirales > Ruminococcaceae > Heteroruminococcus. The sequence goes on along the minus strand of JAGAPB010000025.1, from coordinate 7,384 downwards.
GCGGTGCCAAACTTAAGGCTGGTGTAAAAGCGGTCAAAGATCTCCTCTTCCTTGCCCTGGATGGAAGCCAACTCTGCAGCCAGATCGGCATCCTCCACAGCCTTTTCGCTCCAACGCAGGAACAGTTCCTGTTCAGTCATGATAGTCACCCTTCCTTTTTATTTTGAATTCATCAATAAAACTTATATTTACGCGGGCGCGTAATGATACATTTTAAATATTACCTTTCTTGTGTAAGTTTGTCAATGAAAATGCCTTAAAGTTTGAAATTTTTGGACAGTATGTTCCAATTTGATTGAAGAAAAAACCGGCAAGGTGTATAATAGATGGCATCAATTTGAGCAAAGGGGAAGCAGCCATGTATTGTTCGCTCCATTCCATGGGGATCAGCGGAATTGAAGGCTTTGCCGTAGAGGTGGAGGCCGACCTTTCCCGCGGGATGCCCGCATTTGACATTGTAGGCCTGCCCGACGCCGCGGTAAAGGAATCCCGCGACCGTGTGCGCGCGGTTTTTGCCAATTTGGGCTGCCCCTTCCCCACCGGCAAGGTGGTCATCAACCGGGCCCCCGCCAACCTGAAGAAAAGCGGCCCCCTGTACGACCTGCCCATCCTGATGGCATTGCTGCAGCTTTCCGGGGCGGTGCGCCTGCATGGGCTGGAGCAATGCGCCTTTATGGGCGAGCTTTCGCTGGCGGGCGAGCTGCGGCCTGTTTCCGGCGCTCTTTCCATGGTGCTGGCCGCCCGGGACGCCGGTTACACCAAGGTCTTTTTGCCCGCCGACAATGCCGCCGAGGGCAGCGTGGTGCAGGGCATTGCCGTCTACCCGGTGGAGCACATCCGCCAACTGCTGGACCATCTTTCGGGGGTGGAGGCCATCGAGCCGGCCCGATATCTGCCCCCCGACCTGCAAAGCGACCTGTGCATGGCGGGGCTGCCCGACTTCAGCGAAGTGCGGGGGCAGCAAAACGCCAAACGCGCCCTGGAGGTTGCCGCCGCGGGCGGCCACAACCTGCTGATGATCGGCCCGCCCGGCACCGGCAAGAGCATGCTGGCCAAGCGCCTGCCCTCCATTCTGCCTCCCCTAAGCTTTGAGGAAGCCATTGAAACCACCCGCATCCATTCGGTGGCGGGCATCCTGCCCCCGGGAGCCGCCCTGGTGCATACACGGCCCTTCCGTTCGCCCCACCACACCGTATCCCCCGCCGGGCTGACCGGCGGCGGCAGCAATCCCCTGCCGGGCGATATTTCGCTGGCCCACAACGGAGTACTGTTTTTGGACGAGCTGCCCGAATTTGAAAAGCGTGCCCTGGAGGTGCTGCGCCAGCCCATGGAGGATGGCGAGCTGACCATCAGCCGTGCCACAAGCCGGGTGCGCTATCCCGCCAGCACCATGCTGGTGGCCGCCATGAACCCCTGCCCCTGCGGCTATTACGGGCACCCCACCCGCCCCTGCACCTGCGGCGAGGGCAAAATTGCCATGTATCTGGGCAAGGTATCCGGCCCCATGCTGGACCGCATTGACCTGCATGTGGAGGTGCTACCGGTGCAGTATGAAGAACTGGCCGACGCCGCCCCCGCCGAACCCTCCAAAGACATCCGCCAGCGGGTGATGAAGGCACGCCAACTGCAGGCCGAGCGTTACAGCGGCACCGGCGTGACCTGCAATGCCCGGCTGACCCCCGCCCTGCTGCGGCAGGAGTGTGTGCTGACCGCCGACGCCGAAACCATGCTGCACATGGCCTTTGACAAGCTGGGCCTTTCGGGCCGAAGCTACGAACGAGTGTTGAAGGTAAGCCGCACCATTGCCGACCTGGATGGCAGCGAGAGCATCACCAGCGACCATGTGGCCGAGGCCATCCAGTACCGTGGATTAGATAGAAAGTACTGGCAGCGGAAATCGGCGCTGCTGTAAAATGCCATAAAGACCACACAGAAAAACAGCCCCCTCTGAGAGCGATCCTCAAAGGAGGCTGTTTTGTTATTCTTCCATAAAGGTGAGGGCGAAGTTGACGTAACGGACAAAGGCTTCGTCACGCATCAGGGTGGCAAGGGCATCGTAGGGGTTTTCGACGCGTTCGGCCACAATGCCCATATCGATGAAGTACTGCTCGATCTCGGCCAGGTCCACCCCTTCGGGATAGCTTGCGCTGTCGATATCGGTCAATACGTTGTAGAACATCTGCAGGGCTTCCTGTTCGGTGATGGTGCCCAGGGGGTCAAACAGGCCGTCTGCGGCATCCATCCAACCCATTTCCACGGCGTACCAGGCAAACAGGTTGTCGGTTCCGGCCAGAATGTCGCCGATGGCGTCGGCGTCGTAGGCGGTAAAGTCCACCTCGCCGCCCAGAATGGTGTAGAGATTGGCCAGGGCGCGGGACATCTGCTGGCGGTTGATGCCGGTGGTCTCCAGCTTATCCAGGGGCATGACAAAGCCGGTTTCCATGGCGGCCTGGACGTATTCGGCGTACCAGGCGCCCTCCAGTTCGCCGGTGTCTTCCTCCACGGCAAAGCTGACCTCAAAGGTGGTTTGCAGCCCCTTGCTGTTGGTGGCCACACAGGTGTAGGTGTGCTCCCCTGCCGACAGCTCATAGGGGAAGAAGATGAGCATATTGCCGCTTTGGCATTCCAGGCCGTTTTCATCCAGCCAAACCACCCGGCTGTCGCTTTGCAGCCAGCCGTCCTGCTTGTCATAGATGTTCAGAGTGATGAGGATCTCCTCGGTGTTCTTGTAAACGGGCTTGAGGGTATCCTTTACGCCGATGACCTCGGGGGCCTTGTATTCCACGGCGATGGGTTTGGAATATGCCTGGGCGGTGTTGACCCCGTCGCTGACCATCAGGCAGAAGCTGCCGCTGTCGCAGCCGGGCAGGTCCTTCACCGGGATAGTGACTGCGGAGGTGTAAGGATCGGTGAGGTAGGAACCCAGATTGATAAGGGTATCGTCCTGACCGATATACCACAGGCGGGCGGCAAGGTCGGTTTGTCCGTCGGCGTCCTTTGCCTGCCAGGTAACGGTGATGCTTTCTTTGTTGGCAACCGCTGTAATATCGGTGATTTCGGGAACATTGTCCGAAAGATCAATGATCTTCAGCAGCTTATTTTGATAGAAAACCTCGATGGCCGCAGTACCTTCGGGGCAGGCCATGATCTCGTTGACAGGGGCTTTTCCAAGAATTTTGGGAGGATTGGAATTGACCACAAAGCTGGCGTCCAGACTGCATCGAGCCAAAACCGTTCCGGTGGCGCTGACCGCACGGGCATAATACTCGCTTTCGGTAGCGGGTGTCAGGAAGGTGCTTTCACTTTGGTAAAGGAAGAAGGGGTCGGCTTCAAAGGTTTTGGGAGAGATAAGGCCGCTGAGTTCCACCACACGCAGGGTTTGGGGCTGGCTGTTTTGGCCCGAAGCCAAGGAGTTGGCGGCAGTGCTGCCCATTGCCGTCACCAGATCGTTGGCCGGAACCAGCTCGCCGCAGCCGCCGCACAGCACATACAGCGATTCTCGGGTAGCTTCGTTGAGCCGGCCGCAGCCGCCGCAGGTGAAGGGGCTTTCGGTGATGGGGGTACCCATCCAGCAGGAATAGCAGGCGCCGTAAACTTCGGCGTTGTCGTAATCGACTCCGCTGTAGCAATAGGGGCACCAGGCATCGTAATCGTAGTAATCCTCCCAATCGAAGGAATCCTGGGCCTCGGGTGCAATGTCATCGCCATTGACCACGGGCATGCTTTCCTCGTTGGGATTGCCCTTGCGGGCGGGCTGACCGGTAAAGCACTTGTAAAGCTGCTCCCAAATGGCCGAGGTGATCCAGTATTCTTCGGTGTCGCCGTCGCAGCCGCCCATAAAGCAGGTGGGCAGCAGGCTTTCGTCCCAGGTGCTCAGGGTGGACCAGTTATAGGGGTTCTGGTCCAGATGGATGACCGAGCCGTTGGTGCGGTAGCCGTAGCTGAGGCCGCTGACGATGAACTCCTTATCCGAAACCACGGTGCGGCTGCGGTTGTACCAGTCGCTGCCGCGGAAGCCGTAGGGGGCGGTGTTTACCTCAAAATTGTAGGAGCCGCCGTTGTACTCGTCCCCCACCAGGTAGCAGTGGGCAACCTCGTGGGCAACGGTGGAGGGCACGCCCAGCATGCCGCTGTTGACGATGTTGGCCGGGGCGCCGTAGGTGTAGCCGCCCACCACCTGGTCGGCGGTCATCATGCCGTTGACAAAGCCGATGATGAGGTCATAGCCCTCGCCCTGGGTCTGCAGGGCGGCCAGGGCCTGCCAAACGTAATACATGCCCTCGTCGGTGTAAAGGTCGTAGCGGCTGTCCGAAAGGTCCATCATGCTGCCCAGCTCGTAGATATAATCCCCCTTGGAAAGAGGATAGCAGGCAGCCGAATAGTCGCCGGCGGTCTTCCAGATGGGGTCAGGCTCGGTAACCCGGCCGCCGTAGTTGGCACGCACCGGCACAGCCAGCACCCACAGGGTGTCGGTATCCCGCAGGGTAACACAGCGGCTGCCGCTGCCCTTGGCGGTGGTCACTTCAAAGGTATACTTCCCGGCGGTAAGCTGATAGAGCTTATCCCCCAGGAAGGTGAAGGCGATGCGGTTGGGGGTGGTGATGTTGCCGTTGTTGGGGGCCAGGGTGGCGATCAGTTCCCCGTCACGGTAGACCTTGAGGTACTGGGTCTGGCCGCTGGTGTCGATCTCCTCGGCTTCCTCCAGATGGGCAAAGATGACCGTTTCCTTCTGAGAAACAAAGGCGTTCATATAATATTTTTCGCCGGTGTCTTCGTCCACGCCGATGCCCAGGCCCTGGTTGATCTCGATGGCGGTCAGGTTGCCCTCCACCTGGTGGAAGCTGCCGTCATCCGAAACAAGGGGTTCGGCCTGGGGCTGCTGCACCGGCTCTTCCTCATCATAATCCTGGGTATAGTCGCTGAGGGCCTCCTCCACGGCGGCTTCCAGCGCATATTCCACCACGCTGCCGCAGCCGGACATGGAAAGCATCATCAGCAGGGCCAGCAAAAGGGCGGCCAAACGGGTCCGTTTTTTCATCCCTGTTCCTCCTGTAAAAATGGCTATGTAAAAAAGAAATGGTTGTGTTGTGTGGTGAATATTTTACCACAAGCCTGTCGAAAAAGAAAGATTCCGGCAAGAGGTCTGAATCCCCGTAAATACAAAAATCCCCCTTCGGCGGTTGGGCCAAAAGGGGAACTTTTTGTTTTAATAGCCCTGGCTGCGGTCGATCACATTCTGCAGGGGCAGGCCCTTGGCATAGGCCTCCAGATTGTGGATGACGATCTCGTTGATGTTGTTGACCGTTTGGGGCAGGTGATAGTACCCGGCGATGTGAGGGGTGATGACCGCCCGGGGGGCATCCCACAGGGGATGGTCGGCCGGCAGGGGCTCGGGGTCGCACACATCCAAAAAGGCCCCGGCAATGACACCCTGGCGCAGGGCGGTGTTCAGGTCATCGGTGACCACGGTGGAGCCGCGGCCGCCGTTGACCAGCAGGGCGGTGGATTTCATGTATTTCATCCGTTCCAGGTTCATGATGCCGCCGGTGAGGGCCGTTCCGGGCAAAGACATCGCCACGATGTCGGCCTTAGCCAGTTCCCTTTCCAGATGCTCGATGGTGTACTGCTCGTCCATCCAGTCGGGCTTTTCGCCCTTGTGGAGGCGCATTCCGGTGACATGACTGCCCAGAGCCTTGACCATGCGGCCATAGCAGCCGCCGATATCCCCCACCCCCAGCAGCAGCACACGGGCCCCCTGCAGCGAGGTAACATTGCCTTCGTCCCGCCAACGGTGTTCCAACTGGTTGGCGTGGTACTGATCCAACCGCTTGAGCAGCGAAAGGGTGCCGGCCAGCAGATGCTCGGCAATGGCCAGGCCGTAGGCCCCTCTGGCGTTGGTCAGCAAAACATCTTCGGGCAGCACCCCGGGGACAACATAGCGGTCCACCCCGGCAAAATCGCACTGGAACCAGCGCAGGTTTTTGGCCTGGGCCAGACGTTTGGGCCCCAGGTGCCCCGCAATAACATGAGCCGAGGCGATGGCCTCCTCCGAGGGGGTGTGGTCAAAGATAAAATTTCCGTTGGGGCAGGCGGCCTTCATGCGGGCACGCTGTTCTTCGGTTGTGGGAAAACAAATGACGATGTTCAAAGTTTGTTCCATACCAAAACTCCTGTTTAGTGGGTGTCCATCCAGCGGGCGGCTGCGGTGGCGGCCACGGCGCCGTCGGCGGCTGCGGTAACGATCTGGCGCAGCTCCTTGGTGCGGGTATCGCCTGCCACAAAAACGCCGCTGCAGCTGGTGCAGCAGTCCTCGCCGGCCACAATGTACCCGGCTTCGCTCAGTTCCACCTGGCCTTCAAAAAGGCTGTTTTCGGGCGAAAGGCCAACGGCCACAAACAGGGCCGAAACGGGCAGCAGCTTTTCTTCACCGCTTAGTTTGTTGCGAACGCGGATGCTTTCCACCACCGAACCTCCGCAAACCTCTTCCACGGTGCTGTCATACAAAATCTCAATGTTTTCTTTGACAACCACGGCATCAGCCAGGATCTTGCTGCCGCGGAACTGGTCCCGGCGGTGGATCAGCGTGACCTTAGAGCAGTTGTTGGCCAAAAAGAGGGCGTCCTCCAGGGCGGTGTTGCCGCCGCCGACGATGGAAACTTCCTTGCCGCGGAAGAAGGCGCCGTCGCAGGTGGCGCAATAGGAGACCCCCCGTCCGGAGAATTCTTCCTCGCCCTTGCAGCCCAGGTGGCGGCGCTTGGCACCGTTGGCGATGATGACCGCCCCGGCTTCATATTCTCCGCCGGTGGTGATGACCACCTTGGGGTCCTGGGTCAGCTTAACTTCGGTAACGCCTTCCAGCAGGATGTCGGCCCCGGTTTCAGCCGCCTGGTTATAAAGAGCCATGGCCAGCTCCACACCGGTGGTTTTGCCGGTTCCGGGGTAGTTTTCCACCTCGGGGGTGTTTACGATCTGGCCGCCATAGATATTTTGTTCCAGCACGGCAACGCTGAGCCCTGCGCGGCGGGCGTATACTGCAGCGCTCAGCCCGGCGGGGCCTGCACCGATGATAACAACGTCGTACTTCATATGTTACATTCCTCTCGTTTTTGATATGGAAGCAAAACTATTTTTCACAATAGTATAAGTATAGTACTGCCGGGCAAATTTGGCAAACAAATCTATCCGGCGGTTTAGCGCTTTAAATTGCACGAAAATCTTTGGAAAAAGCCTTGACAAGGCGGTGTAAACAGGAATATAATTCAAATAATGTTTCTTGGCAACACCGAAAACCAAAGGAGCTTTTCCCATGAACACCGTTTGCGCCACCGCAAAAAAGTTTTACTTTAGCTTTGACCTGGGCTTTTACTTTAGCTCGGGCTATTTT
>JAGAPB010000024.1 GCA_017847995.1 Oscillospiraceae bacterium | reverse complement strand
GCTTCGTAGGAGAAGGCCACCTCGTTCTTGAAGGCGCGGGTCTCGAAGGTGTAGTACTCGATGATGGCTTCATCCAGATATTCTTCGCCCAGCAGTTCTTCAATGGCGTCGATGGTGTCTTCGGTCTTGGTGTCTACGCCGTAGATGAGGTTCAAGTAGGTTTTTTCTTCCTTGTTCATCTTTACGGTGCCCTTGAGCATTTCTTCTTCAAAGTATACGTAGCCGCCGTCTTCGTCCATCAGAATGATGGTGTTATCGCCGCCGTAAACACGGGTGGCTTCGTCGGCCTTCTTGCTGCCATAAACTTCTTCCAGTTCGTTGTATACGGTGTATTCAACGGGGATGATTTCGGTAACGTTCTTGTTGTCCTTGCGCTGCAGAACGATTTCGCCCTTGATAGTCTTATCTTCTGCCAGCTTGTAGTTTTCCTTCAGAACGATAACCAGTTCGTTATCCTTGTTGATTTTCACTTCGTCGATGTAGCTTGCGCCACGGTAGCCCTTGGTGCCGGTGGTGAAGTCATAGCTTTTTACTTTGTAAACAGTACGATCGATTCCAGTTTTCACAACATAGGTTTCACCAGGATTAGTCGAAGAAGCTCCAAACGCAATGCTCTCTACCCCATTAGTAGAAATAACAGTATCGGGATTATCAGATTCCACCATTTCATTCAATTCTTTTGTTACAGCGGAATCGAGAACAACCTTCTCAGACTTAAAGTTTGAGGTTTCGTCAATATAAATTTCACTATCTTGTTTGAATCGAAGACTTGCCTCTCCGCCTTCACCAAGATTAACTTCGGAACTATTGATGATTTCAACTTTGCCACCGCTAACTGTCAACGAACGGCCAGCAGCACCTGAAATATCAACAACCGAGTTATCGATGGTCAAATTGATGCTGCCATTGATACCATTATCAAGAGTGCTTGCTGTGTTTTCACCAGAAATAGTAACTTCAGAATTTTCGATTTTGTAAGTGCCGTCAACAAAACCGCGAACAACATTTTCCAAATTCATATCTGAATTGATGATATTAATGTTAGAGATGTCTTTTCCGGAATCCCCCTTAATAACACCACCAGCCGCACTTTTTTCGTTTTTAAGATTGAAGGTAGAATTCTTTACGTTCAATGTGCTATCAAAATAAACATAAATTACTGCATAAGCAGAACTATATCCATCGCCAGTTAATGTAACGTTATCCAGATTAAGAGTTGCAGTGCTATTATAGTGGCCAACGCCAATAATTGCATTTCCCGAAGCGTTAACATTACTGATGTTAATAGTGCCGTTTTTAATTGTAACTTCTTTTCCGACTGCGACATTATTATCCCCTACAGCCAAGTACAAAGTTTTACCATTAAGGTCAATAATAGCGTTTTCCTTAAAGGTTACTTTACCTGCTACAGTAATGTCGTTTTCAAAAATAATTTCTCCGCCACTTTCGAGTGCAGAACTCAAAGAAGCTTCGTCAGTTACATTAGTAGCAGCAAATGCTACAGTACCCATGCTCAGTACCATGATCAGTGCCAGAGCCAGAGCAATGATCTTTTTCATTTACTTTTTCCTTCTTTCTAAAAAATTTTTTATTTTTTTAGCGCTTCGGTGCGCTTGGGGGCCGTTTTTGCGCCAAAAATTCCCTATTCTTGAAAAATTCGGCTTATTTATGCCACAATATTGTAGCATATCTTCACCTTGTATGCAACAAAATAGTAGCATTTCTTTATAGAAAGGAAGTGTTACTATGTTTTTTCAGCGTTTGGAAGATTTGCGCGTTGACGCCGACCTCACCCAGCAGCAGGTCGCCGATATCCTTGGCTGCAAGCGCGAAGTCTACCGCCGCTATGAAAAAGGCGTCCACGAGCTTCCCGCCTGGGCCGCCATCATCCTCGCCCAGCACTACCAGACCAGCACCGACTACATCTTCGGCCTTACCAACAAACGCTGCCCCTATTCCCACTCCTTTTGATCTGCAAAATGTACCATTCCGCCGCTCCCGCGGCTTTTTCTATTGGTATTTTTAAAAATAGTCTCCCTCATCAGTCACCTGCGGTGACAGCTTCCCCCCAAGGGGAAGCCTTTAAAGCCTTCTCCTGTGGGAGAAGGTGGATTTACCGTAAGTTAAAGACGGATGAGGGGAACCGCAGGGGAGCCTTTTGTTTCCCTCATCCGTCCCTACGGCCGTCTCGCCTGTCGGCTCGGTCGGCGGTGGGGGCCTTTTGACATCCTAATGAGCATTTATTATGTAGGGGAGGGGCTCTGCTCCTCCCGTAAAATTTCGCAAAGTGTCGGGCGGAGTAAAACCCCGCCCCTACAAGCACAGTTGAAAAACTTTAAAAAGGAAAAAGGACCTGCCGAAGCAGGTCCTTTCGTTTTTTCTCGCTTACTTGGTGCCGAAGATGCGGTCGCCGGCGTCGCCCAGGCCGGGAACGATGTACTTGTGGTCGTTCAGGTGGTCATCCAGGGCGGCACAGTATACCTTTACATCGGGGTGGGCTTCCACCAGGGCTTCCAGGCCCTCGGGGGCGGCAATGATGCACAGGAAGTAGACATTGGTGGCGCCGTACTTTTTGATCTGGTCGATGGCGTCAATGGCGCTGCCGCCGGTGGCCAGCATGGGGTCCAGCACGAATACGTCGCGTTCTTCAATGTCGGCGGGCAGCTTGCAGTAGTATTCCACGGGCATGTGGGTCTCGGGGTCGCGGTACATGCCGATGTGGCCCACGCGGGCATTGGGAACCAGGGCCAGCATGCCGTCAACCATGCCCAGGCCTGCACGCAGAATGGGAACGATGGCCATCTTGCGGCCGGCCAGAACCTGGGCCTTGGTCTTGCAGATGGGGGTCTCGATCTCGGTTTCTTCCAGGGGCAGGTCGCGGGTGGCTTCATAGCACATCAGCATGGCAATTTCCGAAACCAGTTCGCGGAATTCCTTGGAGCTGGTGCCGGTGCTGCGCAGTACGCTCAGTTTGTGCTGGATCAGGGGATGATCCATGATAAAAGGTTTGCTCATTTTAACTTCCCTCCATACCGCGCGGGGCGGCATCCTCTATGTTTTGCGGATTTCCGCAATGCTTACTCGGTAATTTTGCCGTCCTGGATATCCATGATCTGGCCCACACGGCGGGCGTGACGGCCGCCCTCAAATTCGGTCTTGAGGAAGACATCCACCAGCTCGATGGCCAGGCCGGGGCCCAGCACACGGCCACCCAGGCACAGGGCGTTGGCATCGTTGTGCAGGCGGGTATATTTGGCCGAAAAATAGTCGCTGCAGCAGGCGGCACGGATGCCCTTTACCTTGTTTGCAGCCATGGAAATGCCAATGCCGGTGCCGCACACCAGCACACCGCGGTCGCACTCGCCTGCCACAATGGCGTTGCAGGCATACAGGGCGGCGTAGGGGTAGTCGCGGGCTTCGTCGGCGGCATAGGTGCCAAAGTCGTGGTATTCCACGCCGATCTCTTCCAGGTGGGCGCGGATGGCTTCCTTCAGCTCAAATCCGCCGTGGTCACAACTCAGTGCGATTTTCATATCAAATTCCTCCAGTCAAAGCGCCTGCGGCGCGGAAATCACTTGTTTTGGGCGGCCTGCCTTTGCAGCAGTTCCCGTTCGGCCTGGGGCAGCCGCAGATAGGCCGGGGCCAGCTCTTCGGCCGGGATGGGAGCAAAGCCCTGTTCCACCAGGCCCAATGCGGCCAAACCCACCGCGCCTGCCCGCTGGAACTGCAGTGTGGCCGGGGCCAGCACCACATTTTCCTTGTTTTCCAAACTATTGTAGCACAACCGGGCGCCGTCGCCAACCAGCAAAATGGGCCGATCGATGGCGGCCAGCCGCTGCTTCAGTTCCTCCAGGGCAATGGCCTCATCCTGACCCAGGGGGGTCAGCTTGCCGGCGCCGTCGCTTTCAAACAATGCGGTGTAAACCTGGGCGCAGCGGGCGTCCATTACGGCGCACACTACACCCTTGTGGCACAGGCCGTTGCAGGCCAGCGCCCGCAGGGTGGAAACCGGCACGCAGGGTTTGCCGCAGCCCCAGGCAATGCCCTTGGCGGCGGCTATGCCGATGCGCAGCCCGGTAAAGGACCCCGGCCCGATGGTAACGGCCACGGCGTCCACCTCCTGCAGGAAGGCTCCGGCGTTTTGCATCATGTGCTCCACCATGGGCATCAGGGTCTGGCTGTGGGTCATGCGGTTGTGCAGATATTCCTCGGCCACCAGCATCTCCCCGCGGAAAAAGGCGCAGGAGGCCGGCAGCGACGAAGCGTCAATGGCCAGCAGGTTCACGGTCATCCACTCCTTCCACGGTGATGATGCGGCTGGTCTCGCCGGTAATTTCAAAGGTTACGGTGATGGTTCCGGGCGGCAGAGCTCCCTCGATGTTTTCGCTCCATTCCACCGCCAGGATATCCCCCCGGTCCAGGTAGTCAAAAAACCCGGTGGAATACAGCTCGTCGAAGCCATCGATGCGGTACATATCAAAGTGGCAGAGGGAAAAACTGCTGCCGGGGTATTCATGCACCAGGGCAAAGGTGGGGCTGCTGACCCAGGCCTCGATGCCCAGGGCGGCGCACAGGCTGCGGGTAAAGGTGGTCTTGCCCGCCCCCATGCCCCCGCGGTAGGCGATGACATCGCCGGGGCGCAGCAGCTTTGCCAAAGCAGCGGCGGCTGCCTGAGTGTCATTCTGGTCTTTGCAGAGAAAGCGCAGCACAGCCGCACACTCCTTTCATAAAAATCGATAAAGTAATAATTAGAACAGGCCGGTGATCACGCCATTGGGGTCCACGTCGATCTTTTCGGCGGCGGGCACCTTGGGCAGACCGGGCATGGTCATAATGTCACCGGTAAGGGCGACCACAAAGCCGGCGCCGTTGGAAAGGCGCAGGTCGCGCACCGTGATGGTAAAGCCGGTGGGGCGGCCCAGCTTAACGGGGTCATCGGACAGGCTGTACTGGGTTTTGGCCACGCAAACGGGCAGAGCGTCGCCGCCCAGGCGGGCAATTTCGGCGGCGGCCTTTTTGGCGGGGCCGGTCAGCACAACCCCTTCGGCGCCATAGATGGTGCGGGCGATCACGTTCAGCTTGTCCTCAATGGTGCCTTCCAGCTCATAGATGGGGTGGAAATCGGCCGGCTTTTCGCAGGCATCCACCACCTTCTGGGCCAGCTCCTTGGCGCCTTCGCCGCCCTTGGCAAAGCCTTCGGTGGTGGCAAAGTCGGCGCCCAGTTCGCGGCAGCGGTCGGCGATCAGGGCCAGTTCCTCCTCGCTGTCGGTGAGGAACTTGTTGATGGCCACCACAACGGGCACGCCGTATTTCTTCATGTTTTCAATATGGGCCTCCAGATTTACCAGGCCCTTCTTCAGTGCCTCGGGGTTGGCAGGCACCAGCTCGGTCTTGGGCAGGCCGCCGTTATATTTGAGGGCGCGCACGGTGGCAACCAGCACGATGCAGCTGGGCTTCAGGCCCGCCACGCGGCACTTGATGTCCAAAAACTTTTCGGCACCCAGGTCGGAGCCAAAGCCGGCTTCGGTGATGGTGTAGTCGGCCAGCTTGAGGGCCAGTCTGGTGGCGCGCACGCTGTTGCAGCCGTGGGCAATGTTGGCAAAGGGGCCGCCGTGCATCAGGGCGGGGGTGTTTTCCAAAGTCTGCACCAGGTTGGGCTTCAGGGCATCCTTCAGCAGGGCGGTCATGGCGCCCTGGGCGTTGAGGTCGCGGGCGTAAACCGGCTCGCCCTGGTAGTTATAGGCCACCAGGATGCGGCCCAGGCGTTCCTTCAGGTCAGCCAGGTCGGCTGCCAGGCAGAGGATGGCCATAATTTCGCTGGCAACGGTGATGTTAAAGCCGTCCTCGCGGGGAACGCCGTTCACCTTGCCGCCCAGGCCGATCACGATGTTGCGCAGGGCACGATCATTCATATCCATGCAGCGCTTCCACAGCACCCGGCGGGGGTCGATGCCCAGGGGGTTGCCCTGCTGCATGTGGTTGTCCAGCAGCGCGCACAGCAGGTTGTTGGCTGCGGTGATGGCGTGCATATCGCCGGTAAAATGGAGGTTGATGTCCTCCATGGGCACTACCTGGGAGTAGCCGCCGCCGGCTGCGCCGCCCTTGATGCCAAACACGGGGCCAAGGCTGGGCTCACGCAGGGCGATGATGGCGTTTTTGCCGATGAGGGGCATGGCCTCGCCCAAGCCGACAGTGGTGGTGGTCTTTCCTTCACCGGCGGGGGTGGGGTTGATGGCGGTAACAAGGATCAATTTGCCATCGGGCTTGTCCTGCAGACGGTTCATCAGGTCGTCGCTGACCTTGGCCTTATAGCGGCCGTAGCATTCCAGCTCTTCGGGGCGGATGCCAAGCTGGGCGGCAATCTGATCAATGGGCTTCATCTGGGCAGACTGGGCAATTTCGATATCGCTTCTCAATGGAAAAACCTCCTCCAAAATATTTACCTTTTTCTTGCGGCAGCATCCTGCTCACTAATAAAAAATTATATCACATTTTGGCGGGGCAATACAACGTAAAACTGGCCTTTTCTTCCCCTGCGCAAAACTTTTTGCTTTTTTGCCGTTTCCTGTTTATAATTAGTTCATAAGGCAGGGGTATGCTATTCTTTAGCCTTCTCAAGTTTTGCCGAAAGGAACCGCCATGCTGAAAAAGATCCGCAACGCCGTAGCTTCCTATATTCGGTCCACCGACCACATCACCTGGGCACTTTGTTTGGTGCTTTCGGGTCTTAGCATCCTTTTGCTGGTGGGCATCTGCAACACCGGCTTTGCCACCAGCCGCGCCATCATTGTGCAGTCGGCGGCGGTGTTCATCGGCCTTATGATGGTGCTGGTCATCTCCAACATCGACTATGAAACCATTGCCGGGCTGTGGAAGCTTTATCTGCCCCTGTGCTACGGCCTGGTGCTGGCCACCTTTGTCATCGGCGCCGCCCGCGGCGACGACCAGGCCTGGATCACCATCGGCGGCTTTTCGCTGCAGCCCTCCGAGCTGCTCAAGGTGGCCTTCATCCTCGCCTTTGGGCTGCATCTTTCCAAGGTGGAAGGCCAGGTAAACGAACCCCGCCAGCTTATTCTGCTTTGCCTCCACGGGGCCCTGCCCGTTCTGCTCATCCACTTCCAGGGGGATGACGGCAGCGCCCTGATGATCGCCCTCATCTTTGCCAGCATGCTGTTTGCCGCCGGGGTAAGCTGGCGCTATATCGCCATGGCGGTGGGTGCGGCGGCAGTGCTATCCCCCTTCGTCTGGTTCTTTATTATGAACGACGACCACCGCAACCGTTTTCTCATCATGCTCAACCCCATGTCCGACCCCCAGGGCCAAAGCTACCAGCAGCTCAACGGCCTGCTGGCCATCGGTTCGGGCCAGCTGCGGGGCACCGGCCTGTTCAGCGGCGAGCATGTTTATGTTCCCGAAATACGCAACGACTTCATCTTCTCTTTCATCGGCAATTCTTTGGGCTTTATCGGCTGTCTGCTGGTTTGCTGTTTGCTGGTGGGCCTTTGCGCCCGGCTGCTTTATAATTCCTTCCACGCCCGCGACGCCCTGGGCAGCTATCTCTGCGTGGGGGCCTTTGCCATGGTGGCCTTCCAGTCCATCTTCAACATCGGCATGTGCCTCAGCATCCTGCCGGTCATCGGCATCACCCTGCCCTTCCTTTCCTCGGGGGGCACCTCGGTGGTGGCACTTTATGCCGCAATGGGGCTTGTGGTCAGTGTAAAGATGCACAGCTCCACAAAAATGTTCGGTTAATGCTTCCAAAGGAGATGGTCCCCGTGACCGACACAAAAAAAGAATTGCTCCGCTCCCTCAAGTTTGTCCTTTTCTCCATCAGCGCCGGGGTCATCCAAATCGCCAGCTTTACCCTGATGGAAGAGCTGCTGCACCTGCCCCACTGGCTTTCCTATCTGGTTTCGCTGGTGCTTTCGGTGCTGTGGAACTTCACCCTCAACCGCAAATTCACCTTCTGTTCGGCCAACAATGTGCCCAAGGCCATGGCACTGGTGGCGGTTTTCTATCTGGTATTTACTCCCCTTTCCACCTGGTGGACGGCGGTGCTGACCGGGCCGGATGTTGCCTGGAACGAATACCTGGTGCTGGCCGGCACCATGATCGTCAACTTTGTCACCGAGTATATCTACGACCGCTTTGTGGTGTTTGGCAAAAGCATTGACACCGCGCCGCTGAAGCAGAAATAAAAAACACCCCGGCAGCCGCCCAGGCTGTCGGGGATTTTTGTTTGGGTCAATGTTCCAGCAGCCACTGCAGGGCGGGCGCCAGCCACCGCTGCCAGAAGTCCCACTCGTGGCCGCCGGGGCCTTGGTGGTATTCATGCTCCACCCCCAGCTCGGTCAGCAGGGCATCATAGCGGCGGTTCATTTCAAGAAAGCTGTCTTGGGTGCCGCAGGCCAGCCAAACCGGCATGGTGCAGCCGGCCTCCACGGCGGTGCGGGTCAGCAGGGCGACGTCATTTTCGGGGCCGATTTTCAGTTCCTCGCCAAAAATGGGCCGGAAGGAAGGCAGCCGCCGCTGGGGCAGCAGAGCGATGCGCCCCGCCATGTCGGTCACGCCCGAAAGGCTGGCGCAGGCGGCGTAGCGTCCCGGGTGGGCAAAGGCCAGCTTCAGCAGGCCGTATGCCCCGGCCGAAATGCCGGCGATGTAGGTCTTTTCGGGGGCGAAGGAGCGCCCCAGCAGCCCCTCGGCCAGGGCGGGCATCTCCTGCGAAAGATATCGGAACCAGGGGCGTCCGTCGGCGGTGTCGGTGCAGTAGCTGTCCTCAAAATCGGGGGCCACCACAGCCAGACCGTACTTGTGGGCCTGCTCCACCAGGTCGGTGTTTTCAGCCCATTCCAGGCAGTCGCCGCCGTTGCCGTGCATCATATACAGCAGGGCTTTTGGCTCCTGGGGGCACAGCACCCAGATGTCCACCTCTTTGCCCAAAATTTTGGAATACACCTTTTTTACCACACCGTTTTCCATGGCGGCCTCCTTGTGTTTTTGTTGGATATGTATAAGTATGCCTTGTTTTGCATGAAAAGTAAAGCCTTCGGCGCCCCGCGTCCAGGTCGAATCCACCCGATTATGGTGCATTTTTCACAATGGAATCCCCCCACTGTTCAAAAAACTATGCCACGGTAACAAAATTCCATAAAAGTGAATAAATATCCAAAAAATACTTGAAAAATTCGGCAATCAGCGTATAATTATAACCATCACCCCGCACCAAAAGGGAAATACATCATTTACATAAAAGGAGCGCATGCAAAATGAAATCTTACAAGAAGGTTCTGCTGGCCTATTCCGGCGGTCTTGATACTTCCATCATCATCCCCTGGCTGAAGGAAAACTATGACAACTGCGAAGTAATTGCCGTTTCGGGCGACGTTGGCCAGGGCACCGAACTGGACGGCCTGGAAGAAAAGGCCCTCAAGACCGGCGCTTCCAAGCTGTATGTGGAAGACCTGACCAAGGAATACATCGAAGACTTTATCTGGCCCTGCCTGAAGGCCGGCGCCAAGTATGAAGGCACCTACCTGCTGGGCACCAGCCACGCCAGACCCATCATCGCCAAGCGTCTGGTCGAAATTGCCAAGGCCGAAGGCTGCGACGCCATCTGCCACAGCTGCACCGGCAAGGGCAACGACCAGGTCCGTTTTGAACTGACCTTCAAGGCCCTGGCTCCCGAAATGGATGTTATCGCCCCCTGGAGAGAATGGGACATCAAGAGCCGTGAGGAAGAGATCGACTACGCCGAAGCCCACGACATCCCCCTGAAGATCAACCGCGAGACCAACTACTCCAAGGACAAGAACGTATGGCACCTTTCCCACGAAGGTCTGGACCTGGAAAGCCCCGCCAACGAACCCAACTACGACAAGATCCTGGAACTGGGCGTTTCTCCTGAAAAGGCCCCCGATGTTCCCACCTACATCACCATCGGCTTTGAAAAGGGCGTTCCCGTAAGCCTGGATGGCCAGAAGATGGGCGCTGTGGAACTGGTGACCAAGCTGAACGAGATCGGCGGCGCCAACGGCATCGGCATCATCGACATCGTGGAAAACCGTCTGGTTGGCATGAAGAGCCGCGGCGTTTATGAAACCCCCGGCGGCACCATCCTCTACCACGCCCACGAAGTTCTGGAAACCATCACCCTGGATAAGGAAACCATGCACTTCAAGCCCATCGTGGCCCAGAAGTATGCCGACCTGGTTTACAACGGCCAGTGGTTCACCCCCCTGCGCGAGGCCATGGACGCCTTTGTGGACGCCACCCAGCAGACCGTTACCGGCGAAGTGAAGCTCAAGCTCTACAAGGGCAACATCATCAACGCTGGTGTCACCAGCTTCTACACCCTGTATGACGAAGTGACCGCCTCCTTTGGCGAAGATGAAGAATACAACCAGGCCGATGCCGGCGGCTTCATCAACCTGTTTGGCCTGCCCATCAAGGTAAAGGCCAAGCTGGACCAGGAACGTGCAGCCAAGCTGAACAAGTAACCGAACATTTACCCCAAACACAGCCGGAGGAGCATCCTCTTCCGGCTGTTCCCTAATTATTAAGGAACCTTGCAAGGAGGACCCCGGACATGAAACTTTGGGCAGGACGCTTTTCCAAGGAGGCCGACAGCCGCCTCAACGACTTCAACGCTTCCATCCGGTTCGACAGCCGCATGGCCAAGCAGGACATCACCGGCAGCATGGCCCACGCCGCCATGCTGGGCAAAACCGGCATCATCCCCCAAAGTGAAGCCGACGCCATCATCGAGGGGCTGAAGGGCATCCTGGCCGACCTGGAAAGCGGCGCTTTGGCCATCGACTATGGCTGCGAAGATATTCACACCTTTGTGGAAGCCACCCTGACCCAGCGGTTGGGCGACGCCGGCAAGCGCCTGCACACCGCCCGCAGCCGCAACGACCAGGTCGCCGTTGACCTGCGCCTCTATCTGCGGGAAGAAGCTGCCGCCCTGGTGGGGCAGCTCAAGGAGCTGGAAGAAACCCTGTGCACCGTGGCCAAGGCCAACGCCAACCATGTGATGGCCGGCTACACCCACCTGCAGCGGGCCCAGCCCATCACCTTCGGGCACCAGATCATGGCCTACGCCTTCATGTTCCTGCGTGACATCAAGCGGCTTAACAATGCCCTGGAAAACATGAACTACTGCCCCCTGGGCAGCGGCGCCCTGGCAGGCACCACCTACCCCATCGACCGCCACATGACCGCCGAGGCTTTGGGCTTCACCGCCCCTTGCGAAAACAGCATCGACGGCGTTTCTGACCGTGACTACAGCGTGGAACTGGCCGCCGCCCTTTCGCTGGTGATGGCCCACCTTTCCCGTTTTTCTGAAGAGATCATCCTCTGGTGCAGCTACGAATTCCGCTACATCGAGCTGGATGACGCCTTCTCCACCGGCTCCTCCATCATGCCCCAGAAGAAGAACCCCGACATCGCCGAGCTGGTCCGCGGCAAAACCGGCCGGGTTTATGGCGACCTGACCACCCTGCTGACCATGCTGAAAGGTCTGCCTCTGGCTTACAACAAGGATCTGCAGGAAGACAAGGAAGCCATCTTTGACGCCTTCGACACCGTCAAGATGTGTCTGGACGCCTTCATCCCCATGGTTGCCACCATGAAGGTACATCCCGAAAACCTGCGGGCAGCGGCCGCCGCCGGCTTCATCAACGCCACCGACGCCGCCGACTATCTGACCAAAAAGGGCATGCCCTTCCGCGACGCCTACAAGATCGTGGGCCAGCTGGTTGCCCTGTGCATCGAAAAGAACTGCACCCTGGAAAGCCTGCCCCTGGAAGAATACAAGCAGCTTTCCGATGTGTTTGAGCAGGATGTTTACCAGGCCATTGACCTGGATGTATGCGCCGCCGGACGCACCAGCTTTGGCGGCGGCGCCCCCCAAAGTGTTCTGACCCAGGTGGAAAGCCTGCGCAGCACCCTGGCTGACCTTTAAACCAAACCGAAAGTGGTGACGACCCCTATGACCAAAGTATTCATCGACGGCAGCGAAGGCACCACCGGCCTGCGCATCCAGGAACGGCCGGAGGGCCGCAGCGACCTGACCCTGCTGCACATCCCCAGCGAACTGCGCAAGGATACCGCCGCCCGCAAGGAGCTGCTGAACGAAGCCGATGTGGCTATCCTCTGCCTGCCCGACGCGGCGGCTGTGGAGGCCGTTTCCCTTGTCGAAAACCCCAACACCGTGGTTCTGGATGCTTCCACCGCCCACCGTGTGGCCCCCGGCTGGAACTACGGCTTTGCCGAACTGGGCAAAGAATTCCGCCAGGGCATTGCCACCGGCAAGCGTGTGGCCAACCCCGGCTGCCACGCCAGCGGCTTTTTGGCCCTGGCCCGTCCCCTGGTGCAGGCCGGGCTGATGCCCGCCGATTACCCCGCAGTCTGCCACAGCCTGACCGGCTACAGCGGCGGCGGCAAAAAGATGATCGCCCAGTATCAGGACCAAAACCGTGATGTTTTGCTGGATAGCCCCCGCCAGTACGGCCTGACCCAAAGCCACAAGCATCAGCCCGAAATGCAGGTCTACTCCGGTTTGGACTATGTTCCCGTTTTCAACCCCATCGTTGCCGATTTCTACGCCGGCATGGAGGTCAGCCTGCCCCTCATCGGCCGTCTGCTGACCAAAACCGCCACCCCCGACGAGGTGCGTAACAT
Source organism: Oscillospiraceae bacterium (assembly GCA_017847995.1). Taxonomy (GTDB): domain Bacteria; phylum Bacillota; class Clostridia; order Oscillospirales; family Ruminococcaceae; genus Heteroruminococcus. The sequence goes on along the minus strand of JAGAPB010000024.1, from coordinate 43,690 downwards.
CTACAAGGAATTCTATTCCGGCTGCCGTCTGGTGCAGGTGGCCGAGGCCGACGACCAGCGCTACATCCAGGGCGGCTTTGCCGCAGCCAATGTGCTGGCCGGCAGCGACGGCATGGTCATCTGCGTCACCGGCAATGCCGACCGCATCCAGGTGATGGCCCTGTTTGACAATCTGGGCAAGGGCGCCAGCGGCGCCGCCGTGCAAAACCTGAATATCATCATGGGCGCCGACGAGGCCACCGGCCTTGTTCCCCTGCCCTAACTTCCCATACAATCCCCGTAAAGGAGAGAATCATCATGGAAATCAAACTTATCGCAGGCTCGGTTTCGGCCCCCAAGGGCTTTACCGCCTCGGGCGTACACTGCGGCATCCGCAAAAACCGCACCAAGCGTGACCTGGCCCTCATTTACAGCCAGCAGCCCTGCGCCGCCGCCGCTGTATACACCACCAACAAGGTCAAGGGCGCTCCCATCCTGGTGGACCAGAAGAACCTGGCCGACGGCAAGGCCCAGGCGGTCATCTGCAACAGCGGCAACGCCAACACCTGCAACGCCAACGGCATCGAAATTGCCGAAGGCATGTGCGAACTGGTGGGCAAGGCCCTGAACATCGACCCCACCGACGTGGTGGTTGCCTCCACCGGCGTCATCGGCCAGCCTATGACCCTCGACCCCATCGCCGCCGGCATTCCCCAACTGGTGCAGGAACTGGCCAAGGATGGCGACACCAACGCCAGCGAGGCCATCATGACCACCGACACCATCAAGAAGGAAGTTGCCGTCAGCTTCCAGATCGGCGGTGTGGAATGCAAGATGGGCGCCATTGCCAAGGGCTCTGGCATGATCCACCCCAACATGGCCACCATGCTGGGCTTTGTCACCACCGACGCCGCCATCACCCCCGCCCTGCTGCAGAAGGCCCTGACCGCCTCGGTGGGTGATACCTACAACATGGTTTCGGTGGATGGCGACACCTCCACCAACGACACTGTGGCCGTGCTGGCCAACGGCATGTCGGGCGCTCCCCTCATCGAAGCCGAAGGCCCCGATTTTGACGCCTTCTGCCAGGCCCTCACCTTTGTCAACGAAAAGATCGCCCGTCTGATGGCCATGGACGGCGAGGGCGCCACCAAGCTGCTGGTGGTCAAGGTCAGCGGTGCTGTTGACACCGCCGCCGCCAAATCCATCGCCAAAAGCGTTTGCTGCTCCTCTTTGTTCAAGGCCGCCATGTTTGGCGCCGACGCCAACTGGGGCCGCGTGCTGTGCGCCATCGGCTATGCCGACGCCCCCGTGGATGTGACCAAGGTCGCTGTCAGCTTTGCCAGCAAGGCCGGCCGGGTGGATGTGTGCCAAAACGGCGCCGGCATCCCCTTCAGCGAAGAGATCGCCAAAACCGTGCTGACCGAAAAGGAAATTGACGTCATCATCACCCTGGGCGACGGCGAAGCCTGTGCCACCGCCTACGGCTGCGACCTCACCTACGACTATGTAAAGATCAACGGCGACTACCGCACCTAACGGCTAACGCCTTTCCCATCCCAAAACACCACAAGGAGGAATTCTCCATGTCCGACTCCATCTCCAACCAGGCCAAGGCGGCGGTCATTGTACACGCCCTGCCCTATATTCAAAAATACTACGGCAAATACGTTGTGGTAAAATACGGCGGCAACGCCATGATCGACGACCACCTGAAGGACTGCGTCATGCGTGATATCGTTCTGCTCAACCTCATCGGCATCAAGGTGGTGCTGGTGCACGGCGGCGGCCCCGATATCAACGCCACCCTCAAGCGCATGGGCATCGAGCCCCGTTTTGTAAACGGTCTGCGCTATACCGACGCCGAAACCATGGAAGTGGTGCAGATGGTGCTTTCGGGCAAAACTAACAAGAACCTTGTTACTCTGGTGGAACAGCACGGCGGCCGTGCCCTGGGCCTGTGCGGCATCGACGGCGGCATGATCCGTGCCACCAAAAAGACCGACAAGGGCGACCTGGGCTTTGTGGGCGACGTAACCGAAGTTGACACCGCCCCCATCACCGACGCCATCGACCAGGGCTACATTCCTGTTATTGCCACCGTGGGCTGCGACAGCGAGGGCAATGTTTACAACATCAACGCCGACACCGCCGCTGCCGCCATCGCCAGCGCCCTGGGGGCCGAAAACCTCATCCTCATGACCGACATCCGCGGCCTGCTGCGGGATAAGGAGGATGAATCCACCCTCATCCCCTCGGTCCGTGTCAGCGAGGTGCCCGGTCTCATCCGCGAGGGCATCATCTCGGGCGGCATGATCCCCAAGATCGAATGCTGCGTGGAATCGGTGCGCCAGGGGGTTTCCCGCGCCTTCATCATCGACGGCCGCATTCCCCACTCCATCCTCATCGAAATGATGACCGACGAAGGCATCGGGACAATGTTTTTATAAAAACATTGTCCCAAGTAAAAACAAGAAGCAAAGGGGAATAAGATTGGTGTTCTGCTGCGCAGAACCAATTCAAAAACATTCCGCAAAGCGGAATTCCTTACCTCTTACCTCTTCACCATTACCTATTACTTCAATTTGGGGGTGTCTGATATGACCCATGAACAACTGAAAAACCAGTACCAATATGTAGAACCCACCTATGGCCGCTTTGACCAGAGCCTTGTGTGGGGCAGCGGCAGCCTTTGCCTTGACCTGGATGGCAAAGAGTACATCGACTTCACCAGCGGCATCGGCGTAAACGCCCTGGGCTTCTGTGATGCCGACTGGCAGCAGGCCGTTACCGAACAGCTCAGCAAGCTGCAGCACACCTCCAACCTCTACTACACCATGCCCGGCGGCGAGCTGGCCCAGCTTCTGTGCGAGGCCACCGGCATGAAGGGCGTCTTTTACGCCAACAGCGGCGCCGAGGCCAATGAATGCGCCATCAAGGCCGCCCGCAAATACTCCCACGACAAATACGGCGACGGCCGTTACGAGATCATCACCCTGGTGAATTCCTTCCACGGACGCACCATGGCCACCATCACCGCCACCGGCCAGGAGGTCTTTCATCAGCACTTTATGCCCTTCCTGGAAGGCTTCAATTACGCCGTTGCCGGCGACCTGGAGGACCTGAAGAGCAAGATCACCCCCGCCACCTGCGCCATCATGATGGAAATGATCCAGGGCGAGGGCGGCGTCATCCCCCAGAACAAGGAATATGTTGAGGCAGTGGCCCAGCTTTGCGCCGAACAGGATATTCTGCTGATCGTTGACGAGGTGCAGACCGGCATCGGCCGCACCGGCAGCCTGTTCTGCTACCAGCAGTTCGGCATCCAGCCCGACCTGGTCTCTATGGCCAAGGGGCTGGGCGGCGGCCTGCCCATCGGCGGCGTGCTGTTTGGCGAAAAAACCCACGGCGTGCTTACCCCCGGCACCCACGCCACCACCTTTGGCGGCAATCCGGTGGTCTGCGCCGGCGGCTGCCAGATCATCAAAACCATCACCGCCCCCGGCTTCCTGGAGGAAGTGGTGAAAAAGGGCGAATACATCCGCAAGGCTTTGGCCGCCATGCCCGGTGTTGAGGGCGTGGACGGCATGGGCCTGATGCTGGGGGTACGGCTGAAGGAAGGCATTGCCGCAGCCGATGTGGTAAAGGCCGCCATGGCCGAAGGGGTGCTGGTGCTGACCGCCAAAACCAAGGTGCGTATGCTGCCCCCCCTGAACATCACCTATGACGAACTGGACCGCGGCCTGGCCGCCCTGGGCCGTGCCCTGGCACAGTTTGCTTAAGGCCAAAATTCACCGCACCGGCCCCGCCGGCGGTTAAAGCTAATTTTGAACAACGGAGGGTTTTCCTATGAACCATTTTTTGAAGCTGCTTGACTGTTCCACCGAAGAGATCGTGGAGCTGCTGGACATGGCCGACCAGCTGAAATATGAGCTGAAGCACGGCATCAACCACAAGCCCCTGGAGGGCAAGACCCTGGGCATGATCTTCCAGAAGTCCTCCACCCGCACCCGTGTTTCCTTCGAGGCCGGCATCTACCAGTTGGGCGGCATGGGCATGTTCCTTTCTTCCCACGACCTGCAGATCGGCCGCGGCGAACCCGTGGAAGACACCGCCCGCGTTCTGGGCCGCTATCTGGACGGCATCATGATCCGCACCTTTGCCCAGCAGGAAGTGGAAGACCTGGCCAAGTACGGCGGCATCCCCGTCATCAACGGCCTCACCGATTTTTGCCATCCCTGCCAGGTCATGGCCGACCTGATGACCATCCGGGAACACAAGGGCCACCTGGACGGCCTGAAGCTTTGCTATATCGGCGACGGCAACAACATGGCCAACTCCCTCATCGTCGGCGGCCTCAAGGCCGGCATGAAGGTCTCCATCGCCACCCCCAAGAGCCACCAGCCCGACCCCACCGTGCTTGCATTTGCCCAGCAGTATGGCGACAAGTTCCAGCTCACCGACGATATCTTTGCCGCCGCAGCCGATGCCGACGCCGTTTACACCGACGTTTGGGCCAGCATGGGCCAGGAGGGCGAAGCCGCCGAACGCCGCAAGGTTTTTGCCGGCTACCAGGTAAACGAAAAGCTGATGAGCGTTGCCCACGGCGATGCCATGGTGATGCACTGCCTGCCCGCCCACCGCGAGGAGGAGATCTCGGCCGAAACCTTTGAAAAGCATGCGGGCGAAATTTTTGACGAAGCTGAAAACCGTCTGCACGCCCAGAAGGCCATTATGGTCAAGCTGATGGCCGACCGCTAACATCCAAAAGCTCAGGGGGAGTCTCTGCTCCCCCTGTTTCTTTGTGCGTACTTTCAAATTGGCAAAACTTGACACCTGTGTCCCCTGTGGCTATAATAACCCTCATAATTGGGAAAATATGTCTTTGGCTGAATATTCGGCCGATTTTTGCCAATCCTTCCCACCGGCATTCCAATCAAACATCCAAGGGAGAACCGCTATGACGACCGCAAAAAGACTGTTTTTTTCCGCCTGCCGCTATTTGGCCAGCAGGTCTTTTTGCTATCCCGTTTTTCTGGCGGCGGTCACGGCGGTGCTTACATACACAGTGATGAACACCAGCGCCGTGGTCATTGTTGAGGGGGCGCGGCAGGACCTGGTTTACACCACCAACAGCCAGGCCACCCAGGCCTTTTCCCTCACCAACATCGACCCCATCGGACGCTACGATACCCTGCAGGACACCGGGGTGGAGGGCTACCATCTGCTGGATGTGGAGCGGGCCTTCCCGGTCTATCTGACCGTGGACGGCGGCACCCGCCGCATCATGACCACCGAGATCACCCTGGACAAGCTCCTCAGCGAAAATCACATCCAGTTGGGCGAGCACGACCGCATTGACGCCAACCTGCGCACCATGCTTTCCCAGGGGGAACATATCACCATCCAGCGTGTGGAGCAGAACCTTGTGCAGAAAACCAACCCCATCCCCTTTACGGTGCGCAACAAATCCACCAGCCTGCTGAAAAACGGCCGGACCCGCATTCTGCAGGAGGGCAAAACAGGCGTTGAGGTGCACACCTTCAGCGAAACCACGGTGGACGGCATCGTGCAGGACCGGGAGCTGCTGGCCACCGACATCGCCGTGCGCCCCACCGAGCAGGTCGTTCTGGTGGGGGATGGCAGCGCCATCTCCAACTTTGACTTCAGCGACCAGTATCCCCTGGACGCAAACGGCGTCCCCCTGAAGTACGAGGCCGTTTTCCACAACCAGGTGGCCACCGGCTATTGGGCCCGTAACCCCATCGGTGCCAGCCGCATGCGGTGCGAGGCCGGCACCGCCGCCGTGCGCTCCAGCCAGTTCCCCTATGGCACCAAGCTTTATGTCCGTACCGCCGACGGCGGCTTCATCTATGGCTACACCGTAACCAACGACACCGGCGTGGGCCTGATGCAAAACATCATCGACATCGACCTTTATTACGAAAGCTATCTGGAAAGCGCCCTCAACGGGCGGCGCATTGTGGATATCTATGTGCTGGAATACAGCGAAAAGCCCACCAGCGGCGCCGTAAGACGATAAAAAAACAGCCCCTCCCGTTTCTCTTTCGGGAGGGGTTTTGTTTTTAGGTTTCACAAATTTTTATTTCAAGGGGTCATCGCAGAGGATGTAAAGGTTGTATCCTTCGTGGCGCTGTTCGCCGTTTGCATCGGGGGCGGTGTGCCAAACGGTGCCGGCCAGCAGGATGGTTTCATCCTCGGTGTTGAGATAGACCTCGGGGCTTCCGGTATTGCAGCCCAGGGGCAGGTCGGGGATGGTGTCGTGCCCGGTAAATTCGGCTTTGCCCAGATGGACAAAGTTTGCGGGGGCTTGCCCCTTCATGCGGATGCCATATTCGGCCTCCACCTGTTCATAGCGTTCCCGGGTCACATCGGGGTTTTCTCCCCAATAGGCGGCGCTCCACATGGAAACATACAGTCTGCCGTCATAGCTGATGTAGTCTTTACCCCGGATGCGGCTGTCCACATAGCGGACATACTTCATACTGCTTTGCTGGGTGATGTTGTCGTACACCTCCTGGTATACATAAACCCAGGTGGGAATATCTGGATTGACATAGTATTCCCAGCTTTGGCCGTCCACCTCCCCCACGCCGCCGTACTCGAAGCCCTGGGGCAGTTCTGTTTCGATCTCCAGATAGGAAGAAAGGATATAGTGAATTCCGTTGATCTCAGTGGACGGCGGACCGGCCATGGCTTCCGGCTCCTGGGGTTTTTGCAGAGCGGTTCCGGGCAGCAATAACACTACCGTGATCACCAAACAGGCCGCCAGGGCACCCCATTTCATCCAGCCCACCGTCTTTTTGCGGGGGGCGTGGGCTTCTTCCACCCAGCGGTCGTGGATGTTGCCCACCGCTTCCAAAAGGTCTTGCCGTTTCACAGGGCATAGCCCCCTTTCTCCAAACATTCCCGCAGATCGGTGCGCAGCCGGCTCAGGCACATGGTCACGCCGCCCCGGCTCATGCCAAAGCGGGCGGCAATGCTGTCGATGCTGTCGGCGTACCAATAGCGGCAGACAAAAATCGCCCGCTTTTTTTCGGGCAGGGCGGCCAAAAAGCCGTTGATGGTCTGCTCCAACTGCCGCCGGTCCAGTTCTTCCTCCGTTTCGGTGCCGCCGGGCAGGGCTTGGTCCAGTTCTTCCAGCACCAGGGGCAGTTGCCCGCCGCCCCGCTTTTGGGCATGGTCGTGGCGGAAGCGGTTGAGGCAAAGGCTGCGGGTGATCTTGCCCAAAAAGGCCGAAAGCACCGCCGGGCGTTGGGGCGGCATGCTGTTCCAGGCCCGCAGCCAGGTGTCGCTGACACATTCCTCGGCATCCCGGTGGTCTGCCAAAATATTCTGTGCAATGGTGGTGCAATAGGCCCCGTACTTCTGCTGGGTGGCGGGGATGGCCTCGCCGCTGCGCTGCCAGTACAGTTACAAAATTGTTTTATCCTCCACGGTGCATACTCCTTTACCGTCTGCTTTAAAAGACAACTTTTCTTCGCAAATCTAACAACATCATATCATATTTTCCCCTTTTGCACCAAAAGCCCGCCATCTTCTGCCACCTCCCTCAATTGACACCCCGCGGCCGATGGAATATACTTAAAAAAGGAAATTTCACACCATCATCAAGGAGAGAAAAGATATGGCAACCAACCTGCTGAACCAGTTGATCACCAAGGATACCATCGCGCAGCTTGCCAAGAGCACCAAGGCCGACGAAGGCCAGGTGGAAAGCCTGCTGACCTCCGCCCTGCCCGTTCTGATGCAGAACATGGCCAACAACGCCTCCACCAAGGAGGGCAAAGACTCGCTGGCCAAGGCCCTGAGCCAACACGCCGCCCAAACCAACACCACCAATGTCACCACCCTGCTGAAGCAGGCCGACACCAACGACGGCGAAAAGATCCTGGGCCACCTGCTGGGCGGCAGCAAAAATGACATCACCGATGCCCTGGCTGCAAAGTCGGGCCTCAGCAACAAAAACACCCTGATGCTGCTGGCCACCCTGGCCCCCGTGCTGATGGGCCTGGTGGGCAACGAAAAGGAAAAATCCGCCAAGAAGGACGACGGCCTGGATCTGGGCGACCTGATCTCGGTGATGGGCGGCAAAAAGAAAAGCGGCGGCATTGACCTGCTGGACCTGGCCGGCGACCTGCTGGCCGACGACTCCTCCAGCAAAAAGAAAAAGAAGAGCGGGGGCATCGACCTGCTGGACCTGGCCGGCGACCTGTTGGCCGACGATTCCTCCAGCAAAAAGAAGAAAAAGAAAAGCAGCGACAACACCGCCGAAATGGTGGGCGACCTGCTGGGCAAACTGCTTAAGTAAACAAACAGCAAAAGGACCGGTCTGGCGACCGGCCCTTTTTTATATAATACAGTCCCCTTTGGCGGGGCGGGCATCCAGCAGATGGCGGGCCGAAGCGGCCACCCTGCTTTGCAGCTCGTCGTCACAATTCTGCTGCAGAATGACCAGATCGTAGCGGCCCAGGCCGGAAGGGGTCAGGCTGCGCACCCCCCGTGCCCGCAGACCGCCGCAGTTGGCCTCGGGCAGCGCCGGGTCGAAGAAATCCACCAGCGCCCCTGTATCCCGCAGGCTGCGTATGGTGCAGGGCCTTTCCGGGCGGCAGCGGCCGTCGCATCCGGTGCCCATCACCAGCACCCGCGCCCGGTCGGCAGGTTTGTTCCGGCTGTTCAGATATTCCACCGCCTGTGCCGCCGCATCCTTTTGCCGCTTCGCCATTTCCCTCACCTCATCAAAAAAGACTGCAACGCTTATTCTGCGCCGCAGTCTTTCTTTTAATCTTGTCAATTTTTGTTCCGAAAGCTGTCATTCTTCGGTGACATAAACCATATCACCCTCGTGGTAAATTTCAACCACGCACTCATTGTGGCGGCCCTGGGACAAAAGATAGCCGCTCAGCTTGGTTTGCCGAAAACCAAAGGTTTCGTCCATCACCGAAAAGCCAAAAGGCGCGCCTTTGGCAAGAAAGTTCTTCAAAAACATTTTTTCGCCGCTAAAAACGCTTTCGTTCCCGGTAACGCCCAGCAGGTAAATATAGCAAAAATCCCACTGAACGCCGTGAAACTCGATGTATCCGTCAAGCTGGCTGCAGGGCGGCGTGGTCTTTACCATGCCCGACTGGGTGCGGAGGGTAAGTTTATCCCCCTCTGCCTCAAAGGCGATGATGTTCATATCGTGCAGGCTGTAGGGCGGGTCGATATTTGGGCGCACCGTTCGCTTCATTTTGTCACCTCCGCGGGCATATCCTTCCGCCCAAAGTTTATCATAGTGTTGCAGGCTTTGCAACCGGCACAAATCGGGCGAAAAACAGGGCTTTTTCATTGACTTTTTGGCCGTTTTGCGGTAATTTTAATATGTATATTTATGGGCCGGTGCAACCGCATCAAAACTGCCCCCGAAAGGACCACCACCATTGGCACTGCTGACCAAAGCCCCCCGCGGAACCCAGGATGTTCTGCCGGGCGAAAGCCATAGATGGCAATATGTAGAGAATACTCTGCTGCGCACCGCCGAGCTGTTCGGCTTCAGGGAAATTCGTTTCCCCACCTTTGAACACACCGAGCTGTTCCAGCGTTCGGTGGGCGACACCACCGACGTTGTGCAGAAGGAAATGTACACCTTTACCGACAAGGGCGACCGCTCCATCACCCTGCGGCCCGAAGGCACCGCCGGCACCGTGCGCGCCGTAATGGAACACGGCCTGCTGGGTGAGGCACTTCCCCTCAAGGTAAGCTACATCACCTCCTGCTTCCGCTACGAAAAGCCTCAGGCCGGCCGTTTGCGCGAGTTCCACCAGTTTGGCGCCGAGGTATTCGGCTCCGAAGGCCCCAGCGCCGACGCCGAGCTGATCGCCATGGCCAGCGAGGTGCTGACCGCCGTGGGCGTTCCTGCTGAAAGTCTCACCCTTGAGGTAAACTCCATCGGCTGCCCCCACTGCCGTCCCAAGTACCACGACGCCCTCAAGGCCTATTTTGAAGGCCACAAGGACAAGCTCTGCCCCACCTGTCTGGAGCGTTTGGAAAAGAACCCCCTGCGCATCCTGGACTGCAAGAGCCCCATCTGCGGCGAAATTGCCGCCGGCGCCCCCGTGGTGCTGGACCACCTGTGCGAGGAATGCTCCACCCACTTCCAGGGCCTGCAGACCCGTCTGGATGCCCTGAACATCCCCTATGTGGTCAACCCCCGCATCGTCCGCGGCCTGGATTACTACACCAAAACCGTGTTTGAATTTGTTTCGGGCCAGATCAGCGCCCAGGGCACCGTTTGCGGCGGCGGCCGCTACGACGGCCTGGTGGAAGAGCTGGGCGGCCAGCACACCCCCGCCCTCGGCTTCGGCATGGGCATCGAACGCCTGCTGCTGGTGCTGGATGCCGCCAAGGCCGAAATGCCCGACCCTGTCAACTGTGACATCTACCTGGCCAATATGGGCGAGGCCGCTGCCCTCAAGGCCTTTGAACTGTGCGGCCAGCTGCGCCAGGCCGGCTTTTATGCCGAATGCGACCTGATGGGCCGCAGCCTGAAGGCTCAGATGAAATACGCCAACAAGCTGAACGCCCGCTACAGCATGGTGCTGGGCGACAGCGAAATTGAAACCGGCAAGGCCAACCTGAAAAACATGTCCACCGGCGAACAGACCGAGGTAGAGATCGGTGATGATTTTTCCGATATCATCTACGACATGATGGCCAACGCCGCCTACAACGAACTTTAATCTTAGGGAGGAATACCCATGGCAGATACTATGCAGGGACTGAAGCGCACCCACTATTGCGCCGAAGTAAAGGAAAGCGACATCGGCAGCAGCGTTACCGTTGCCGGCTTTGTACAGAAGACCCGTGACCTGGGCAATCTGGTGTTTATCGATCTGCGTGACCGCACCGGCATCATCCAGTTGGCATTCGACGACGGCACCGCCCGCGATATTTTTGAAAAGGCCGCCGCTGCCCGTGCCGAATTTGTGCTGATGGCCAACGGCAAGGTTCGCGCCCGCGAATCCATCAACAAGGATATCCCCACCGGCACCATCGAAATTTATGTTGACGATCTGCGCGTGCTGGCCAAGAGCGAAACCCCTCCTTTTGAAATTTCTGACAAGACCAACGCCCGCGAAGAGCTGCGCCTGCGCTACCGCTACCTGGACCTGCGCCGGGCCGAAATGCAGAATGCCCTGATGCTGCGCCACCGCATCGTCAAGATCGCCCGCGACTATTACGACCAGAACCGCTTTATGGAGATCGAGACCCCCTGTCTCATCAAGTCCACCCCTGAAGGTGCTCGCGACTATCTGGTACCCAGCCGTGTGCATCCCGGCAAGTTTTACGCCCTGCCCCAGTCCCCCCAGCTTTACAAGCAGATTTTGATGGTTTCCGGCTGCGACCGCTATATGCAGGTGGCCCGTTGCTTCCGTGACGAAGACCTGCGTGCCGACCGCCAGCCCGAATTCACCCAGATCGACCTGGAAATGTCCTTTGTGGAGGAGGACGACGTCATGACCATGAACGAAGGCTTTATGAAGAAGGTCTTTAAGGAAGTTCACGGCATCGATATCGAAACTCCTTTCCGCCGCATCCGCTACGACGAGGCCATGGCCCGCTTTGGCCTGGAGCTCAATGACCTGACCGACATCGTAAAGGACACCGAATTCAAGGTGTTCCGCGGCGCCATTGACAATGGCGGCTCGGTTCGCGCCATCCTGGTTCCCGATGCTGCCGCCAAACTCAGCCGCAAGGAAATTGACAAGCTGGTGGATTTTGTAAAGGCCTACCACGCCAAGGGCCTGGCCTACACCCGCCTGACCGCCGACGCCGAAACCTCTTCCTACGAAAAGTTCCTGACCGAAGAGGAAAAGATGGGCATCCGCAACGCCCTGGGCGCCAAAACCGGTGACGTCATTCTCATTGTGGCCGACCCCCAGAACAGCGTTGTGTTTGCCGCCCTGGGCGCCCTGCGCTGCGAGCTGGTCAAGCGCCTGGACCTCATCCCCGAAAACAGCTTTGACCTGCTGTGGGTCACCGAATTCCCCATGTTTGAATACTCGGAAGAAGAAGGCCGCTGGATGGCCATGCACCATCCCTTCACCAGCCCCCGTCTGGAGGATGTGGACAAGCTGCTTTCCGACCCCGGCCACTGCTACGCCCGTGCCTACGACATGGTTCTGAATGGCTGCGAAGTGGGCGGCGGTTCCATCCGTATCAACGACCCCGATATCCAAAGCAAGGTCTTTGAAGCCCTGAATCTGGACGAAGCCACCGCCAACGAACGGTTCGGCTTCCTGCTGGAGGCCTTCAAGTACGGTGCTCCCCCCCACGGCGGCATGGCCTTTGGTCTGGACCGTCTGGTCATGCTGATGCTGAACAAGGAAAGTATCCGCGACGTCATCGCCTTCCCCAAGGTACAGAACGCCAGCGAACTGATGACCCAGGCTCCCGGCGAAGTGGAACCCAAGAACCTGGACGAGCTGTGCATCGCCATCACCAGAACCGAGGAAGAATGATCCTCATCGGCAAATCCCCCCGCTGCACCAAAACCAAACCAATTTTGAATCAATAAGGACTGCGAAAGGATAGATCAACATGAGCAAGATCACCACTGAAATCATCAAAAAGGGCGAAGACAAGTTCCTGCAGGTAAACATGGGCGAAGATGTGTTTTATCTTCCCTTTAAGCTGATTGCCGGCAAGTGGGTGGGCTTTCTGGATATTTCCGGTCAGCATGCCCTGATCGAAGCCTCTGCCGACATGCTGGTGGAAGCTTTGGAAGCTGCCGGTGCCGAATTTGACACCATCCTCAACCCCGTTTCCAAGAGCAACGCCCTGGCCCACGCCATCGCCGTGCGCTGGAGCAAAAAGCACCCCGAACTGACCCACACCGTAGTGGCCCGCAAGAGCTCGGAAGGCGCCAGCAAGGTTCAGGCCACCTACCGTTCTGTTACCACCAACCACGATCAGATCCTTTCCCTGACCGATGATGACGCCGAATACATCAAGGGCAAAAAGGTTCTGATGGTTGACGACGTATTTGGCGGCGGCGGCACCACCAAGGCCCTGCGCGCCCTGGTTGCAGCAGCCGGTGCCGAGGTTGCCTGCCATGCCGTTATCGGTGTGGAACAGGGCGCCAACTTCCCCGAAGACCTGTTCTACCTTTACGAACTGCCCATCCTGGACTAAGTTCAAACGGTAATATCAACACAAAACCCCTCCCGATATTGATCGGGAGGGGTTTTTCTCTTAAAGCCATATGACAAGTGCATAAAGCGCCAAAATAAAAATATATCGGATGATCGTTGCTGCATCCAGCTGTAGTTTTTCTTTCATTTGATCGGCAGCTATGACGCAGGCCATTGACAGTATGGCAATCACTTTTGTTTCAACGCTTTTCCCCGGCCATTGCATTGCATAAATGGCAAAGGCAAGAAAAAGCAGCAGTAGAATGCCTGCTGCATACAGCACCCTTCTAAGCACCTTTCTTTTATTGTCATCCCACTGCATCAAATCACCTCGTACTGCGGCGGATCTTCTCTCCTTTGTTTTATTCTAACATGGTTTTAATTGGCCTGCAATATTTTTTTCACTTGCGTGCCACAAAGGCGCTGACAGCACCAAAGGCCACCGCCGCCACCGGCCAGATAATCCAGGTGATCTCCCACCGGTTGGTGATAAAGCTGACCGCCAGATAGAGGGCTACCACCACCGGCCAGTAGATGCCGCCGATGCGGTCGGCCTTTTTCTGTTTTTCGATGTTGTCCGGGGTGTAGTCGCCCACCCGCAGCAAAATTTGACATCCGCCGCGTATGGGGGCCGAAGTGATGAAAAACACCACCGCCACCGCCACAAGGGCCAGCAAAACACCCACCAGCCCCACCAGCACAACATCCGGGGCCCCAAACAGAGCCGCCGAGATCAGCGGAATGGGCGAAAGGATGCAAAGCACCACCCCCAGCACAATATTTCTGGTGCAGTCTCCTTCGCAGGCCTTCAGCCGTTCTTCCACAATTCCCTTTACGCCGTAGTCCAGTTCGATGGGTTCTTTTTCCCAGCTTTCATATTTGCCCAGCCGCATGCCCGCAACCACAAAAAGGGCCACCGCGGCGGCCACAATGACCAGCAGGGCGGTCAGGCCGAGGCCGGCGGCTGTTTCTTCGGTGAACCAGCCCACCACCTCGCCGGGGGCGGGGATGGCCAGCACCGGCAGCACAATCAGCAGAATGGGGCTGAGGATGCACATCATCACGCCGATAGCCACCTTTTTAAACTCACTCTGCCGCACAGCCAAAAATTCTTCGGCCTGCTTCAGGCTGATACGGATGCCGCTGGTTTCCTCTTCGCCGCTGTATTCCACCGCCTCCATCTCATCCTTGAGCAGATAGTCGGTGGAAACCCCAAACACCTGGGCCAACTGGAGTATTTTGTTCAGGTCGGGGATGCTGGCGGCACTTTCCCATTTGGAGACCGACTGGCGGCTGACCCCCAGCTTTTCGGCCAGTTCTTCCTGGCTCCACCCCTGGGCGGTGCGCAGGGCCAAAATTTTTTCAGCAAGTATCATTTTCGTTCCTCCCATCACAGGTTTGGAAGAGGCAACCGGTTTTCTTCTGGTTACAGGATACCATGTTTTGAGGTTGCTTTCCATCAATTTGTGTTGGAAATTTCCGCAACCGGCGGTTGCAAAGGCCCTTTGGGACGCAAAAAGACCCCGCTTTCGGCAAAAAACGGGGTCTTTCTTTTGTTACTGATGTACCCAGGGACGCAGTGCGGCGTAGAAGCTGCGGTAGCGTTCCAGCACCGGCTTGTAGGCCTGGTGGCGCTGGGGGTCGGGCAGAACGGTGCCGGCAGGGCGCACCATGCTTTCCACCGCCTGGGGAATGGTGGGGTAGAACCCGGCGGCGTGGGCGGCGCAGATGCCGCAGCCCAGGGCCACCGAATAGTCGGAGGTGATGTGCATGGGGATGCCGCTCAGGTCGGCGTGGATCTGCATGAACAAAGGGGAACGGGTGGTACCGCCCGAAACGTAAAGCTCGGTGATGGGGGTGCCCTTTTTGCGGAACTGCTC
Organism: Oscillospiraceae bacterium; assembly: GCA_017847995.1. Classification (GTDB taxonomy): domain Bacteria; phylum Bacillota; class Clostridia; order Oscillospirales; family Ruminococcaceae; genus Heteroruminococcus. The sequence continues at coordinate 28,638 of JAGAPB010000024.1, read as the reverse complement.
CAGCAGGTCCTCGGTGCCGCAGGCAATGCCCTCCAGCACGGCCCGGAAGATGGCCTCGCGGGTGGTGCTCATGGAAAGGCCATAGATGACCCCGCGCACCTCGGCGTCGTTGTGGGGGGCGCGGTTGCCCTGCCAATAATCCAGCAGGGTCAGCCCGCCGCAGCCGATCTCCACCTCTTCGGCGACCTTGTCCAGCAGCTTGAAGCATTCCTTTTCGTCCAGGTCGCGGGCAAATTCGCGGCGGAACCAGCGCAGGATGGAGCCGGTGGAAACCTGCCCCTGCACGCTGGTGTAGCAGCCTTCCAGCAAAAAGTCGGGCCCTGCGTTGAAGCTATCCACCCCGCAGAAGGTGGGCTCGGTGGTGGCGGCCATCACCAGGTTGGAAGAACCGGTCATCATGGCGGCGGCGCCGGGCTTGCTTACCCCCATGCCCAGCATGCCGATGGAGGCGTCAATGCCCCCCTGGGCCACCAAAACTTCGGTATCCAGGCCCAGTTGGGCGGCGGCTTCGGCGGTCAAATGGCCCACCTTGTCGCCGGCGCAGACGGCATCCTTGGGCATTTTTTCAAGGGCGTCGCCCAGCCCGCATTTGTGGTAAAAATCGGTGTAAAAGCCGCCCTTGCGCTTGTTGTAGCCCCAGTTGCAGGCGGTGTTTACGCTGAAGCACCAGCGCCCGGTCAGGCGGTAGTTGATCCAGTCCTGATATTCGCACAGCACCTGGGCTTCGGCCCAGCGCTGGGGCTGGTTTTGCTTCAGCCACAGAGCCTTGCTGGGGAAGTGTTCGGCACTGGGGCTTTCGCCGGTGGCCTTAAAAATTTCTTCGGCCTGGGCGGCGGCCCGCACGTCCATCCACAGCAGGGCGTTATCGTTGGTGCTGCCGTCACGGCCGCAGGTCATTACGGTGCAGCTTGTGGTGGCGGCGCACAGGGCGGCCACCCGGTCGGCGGTCACATCGGCCTTTTCCATGGCTTCCCGCAGGCTGGTGCAGACAGCCTGCCACCAATCTTGGGGGCGCTGTTCGGCCCAGCCGCTTTGGGGATAGATGGTTTCGTAGGGGGCGTCGGCGCTGGCCAGCACATTGCCCTGTTTGTCAAACACAAAGGCACGCATGCCGCCGGTGCCGCCGTCCAAGCCGATCAGCAGATCACGCATAGCAAAACTTCCTTTCCAAAGAAGAATTTTAAGGCAAAGGCCTCCCTTGCAAAAAGGAGGCCTTGTTTTTCATCAATAGCGGTCCAGATTGAAGCTGTTGTCCAGGTTGTCGATGAAGGCGGCCAGCAAAGCGCCGGTGCGTTCATGGTCATCCAGCGACAGGCATTCCAACATGCTGTGGCTGTAACGGTCGGGACAGCCCATATCCATGCAGGGGATGCCCTCGCCCTCCAACTGCAGATAGGCTGCGTCCGAAAGGGCGCCGCGGCCTGCACTGCGCTGCAGGGGGATGTTCTTCTCCTCGGCCGACTGCTTCAGCAGGTTATACATGCCTGCGTGTACCACACAGCCGTTGAGGGTGCCCTTGCCGTGGAAGTTGAACATGGTGACAGCGGGGCCTTCGCCCAGCACCACATTGTTCAGGCCCTTCTGGTCGGGGGTGTCGCCTGCGCCGGGGCCCAGCAGGCAGATGGCCATGTCGGTTTTGGCGGTGCGGGCGGCCAGCATGGCGCCGCGGGCGTTAAATTCTTCCCAAACGGTGCCCACCAGGTGTACGGTGGCCTTGGGACGGTGCTCCTTCATGTGGCGGGCCAGTTCCAGCATGGTCACCATGCCGGAGGCGTCGTCCAGATAGCTGCCCGAAACACGGTCGTTGAGCAGTTCCATATAACGGGGAGCATACACTACGGGGCAGCCCACCTGGATGCCCAGGTCCAGCACTTCCTGACGGCTGTTGGCGCCGATGTCGATGAACATATTGGCCAGCGAATCGGCACGGCTGCGTTCTTCGGCCGACTGCACATGGTAGCTTTTGGCGGCGATGAGGCCGTTGACATAGGTGCCGTTTTCGGTGCCAACCAGCACCTGGGTGGCGGCAACGATCTTTTCGGGTACGCCGCCCATGCGGTCCACCTTGATAAAGCCCTTTTCGTCAATGCAGGTGATGATAAAGCCGATGACGTCCATGTGGGCAAAGATCATCAGGGCGGGGGCGTCCTTCTGGCTGCCCTCAAAGGTGGCGATCACATTGCCCACACGGTCAATAACAGCGCGGTCGGCCAGGGGTGCCAGATCGTCGCGGAAGCGGTAGGCCATTTCCTTTTCGTAGCCCGAAAGACGGGGGATGGACATATACTGCCGCAGCAGTTCCTTGCGTTCCTGTTTCTCCATAGTCGTTTCCTCTTTCCGCTTAGGCAGCGGCCTTCTTGGTCTTTCTTCTCAGTTTTTTGAAGTCCACAACGTTCAGCACCATGATCAGCACCAGCAGTGCGCCCCAAATCAGGTCCTTCATAAAGGAGCTGACGTGCAGCAGGTTGAAGCCGCTGGAGATGAACTGCAGGGTGATGATGGAAAGCAGCAGGCCGCTGGCCTTGCCGCTGCCGCCGCTGGCGCCTACGCCGCCCAGCAGTGCTACCAGCAGTGCCTGCAGACCGTAGCTGCTGCCAAAGTCGGCCTTGGCGCTGTTGGTGCGGCTGAACATGATAAGCCCGGCCAGCGAGCAGACGATGCCGCCCACAACATAGGTGGTGAACAGCACCTTGGTGTTGTGGATGCCGGAGTAATAGGATGCGGTGGAGTTGGTGCCGAAGACAAAGAGCTTGTAGCCCAGCTTGGTGCGGCTGAGGAACCAGCCCAGAATGGCAATGGCCAGAACGAACAGCAGGGCGGGCACGGGAATGCCCAGCACCTTGCCGTTGCCGATGGCCAAAAAGGTTTCGGGGAATTTGCTGATGGCCGAGCCTTCGGTGATGACGATACCCAGGCCGACATAGAGGTTATAGGTGCCCAGGGTGGCCAGCATGGGGGCAATGCCAAAGCGGGCCACCAAAATGGCGTTGAGCACGCCGCAGCACAAACCAACCAGCAAGGCGGCGGCAACTGCGCCGACGACAACGCCCAGGCCGGCCTCGCTGCTGCCGTTGCTGTCCATGATGCGGGCGGCCACAATGCCGGAAAGCACGGCGGTGCCGCAGACCGAAAGGTCGATGCCGCCGGTGATGAGCACCAGGGCGGCGGCGATGGTCAGAAAGCCCAGTTCGGGGAACTGGGTGGCCATGGACTGGAAGTTGCGTACGGTGAAGAATTTATCGGGCACCAGAATTGCCATGAGGATGAGCACCAGGGCGAAGGCGCAGAACAGACGGGTCTGGTGCTTGTCTTTGAAAAGAACAGACTTGATACGTTCCATGTTTTTCCCTCCTCCTTATGCATTCTTCAGGCTGCGCTTGTAACGGTAGATCTGCATGATGGTGCCCAGAATGATGATCATGCCGGTTACTGCCAACTGCCAGAAGGTGGGGATCTTCAGCATTACAAGGCTGTTGTTGATCATGGTCAGCAGCAAAACACCCAGCATGGTGCCGGCGGTGCTGCCGTAGCCGCCGCCAACGCGGGGGCCGCCGATGGTAACAGCGGCAATAACGGTCAGTTCGCCGCCGATCATGTCAAAGGGGTTGCTCATGCGTTGGAAGGAGGCGTGCATCACGCCGGTCATGCCGGCAATGGCCCCCAGGAAGGCGTAGCAGAAGGCCAGGATGGCCACGGTGTTCAGGCCAACACGCTGGGCCGAGGCCTCGCTGCCGCCCACGCAGTAGATGCTGCGGCCCAGGCGGGTCTTGTTCAGCATATAGGAGGTCAGCAGGGCCAGCACCACCAAGATCAGCACGCCGATGTGCAGGTTGGCCATGCCCTGTTCGGCCTGCACCGAGATCAGGTTGGTCTTGGAAAAATCGATCATGCTGGCGGGGATGTTGTTGATCTGGCGGCTGCCGATGAACACCAGGCACAGGCCCTTGAAGATGTTGGTGGTGCCCAGGGTAACGATGAAGGGGGGCAGCTTGAACTTGGCGATGAACAAAGAGTTGAACAGGCCAAGCACCAGGCCGATGACGGCGCCCATCAGCACCAGCAGGATGAAGGGGGCGTCGTTCCAGTACATGCCCATGTATTTGCTTACGGTGTGCATGGCAAATACGGCAATGGCCATAAAGGAAAGGTCGATGCCGCCCGAGATCATAACCACCTGAACACCCAGTGCCAGGATGCCGGTTTCCACCATGCTGCGGGAAAGGTCAAACAGGTTTGCCACCGAGAAAAAGGCAGGGTTGATGATGCCGAAGATGCAGAACATCACCAGAATGATGGCAAACATGAAAAACTCGTTGGATTTTACGATTTTTTTCATAGTCGAATTCATCCTGCTCATTCCTCCTTGGTCAAATAATCTTCAAGCTGGCTTACGGTCATTTCGGTGCGGTTGGTCTGGCGCACAATGCGGCCCTTCTTCATCACCAGCACGCGGCTGCACAAGCTCATCACTTCGCCGATGTCGTCCGAAATAACGATGACGCCGATGCCCTTGCGGGCCAGGTCCTTTACAATTTCGTGGATCTGGCTCTTGGAGCCCACGTCAACGCCAACGGTGGGGCAGTTGAGGATCAGCAGACGGGGGTTGGTGGCCAGCCACTTGGCCAAAACGATGCGCTGCTGGTTGCCGCCCGAAAGGCTGCTGGCGGGGTCCAGAATGTCGCCGATGACAATTTTAAGGTCTTCGACCCACTGGCGACCGGTATCTTCCACCTTTTTATAGTCCAGGCGGATGCCGTCGGCCAGGTCGTCGATGGAGGCGGCGGCCAGGTTATCGCTGAGGGAACGGGTGAGGAACAGCCCCTCGCTGAGGCGGTCTTCGGGCACATAGCCGATCTTGAGCCGCAGGGCGTCCTGCACGGTTTTGATCTCAACCACTTCGCCGTTGAGCTTTACGGTGCCGGTGTATTCGCCGATGCCGAACAGGGCCTGGGCCAGCTCGGTGCGGCCGCAGCCCAACTGGCCGGTGATGCCCAGCACTTCCTTGGGATAAAGGCTGAGGGTGATGTCCTCAAACTTATCCTTCATGGTCAGGCCTTCCAGTTCCAGGATGGGGGCGGTGCCTTCGGGCACTTCCACCAGTTCGTAGGGAACGTCGGGGACCTCGCGGCCGGTCATGTAGTAGGCCACGCTGTTTACATCAAAGTTTTCAATGCTGTCGTCCAGCACCTTCTGGCCGTTGCGCAGGATGGCAATCCGTTCCGAGATCTGCATGACCTCTTCCAGCTTGTGGCTGACAAAGATAAGGGCGATGCCCTTCTTCTTCAGGTTGTCGATGATCTCATACAGGGCCAGAATTTCCTTGTGGGTAAGGGCGGTGGTGGGCTCGTCCATAATGATGAGCTTGGCGTCCTGGGCAATGCCGCGGGCAATGGCAACAAGCTGCTTGCCGGCTACGGGCAGTTCCTCCACCCGCTTATCCAGGGGCAGGTCCACATTGATGCGGGCCAGGGCCTCGGCAGCCACCTCGCGCATTTTTTTGCGGTCAACGGTCTTCTTTTTGCCCGACATAATGCCCGAAATGGCAATGTTTTCGGCCACAGTCAGGTTGGGGAAAACCGAAAAGTCCTGGTAAATTACCTGTACGCCGGCTTCGATGGCCTGCTTGGGGGTAATGTTGGTGTAGTGCTTGCCGTCCAAAATCATTTCGCCGCTGGTGGCGGTGTATACACCCGAAATGATCTTGATCAGGGTGGATTTGCCCGAACCGTTTTCGCCCATCAAGCAATAGGCCTGGCCGGCTTCAATGCTGAAATCGACATTCTGCAGCGCCTTGACACCGCCAAAGTTGATGCTGCAATTGCGGATTTCCAAAAATGGTGCGCCCATTTTGGTCTCCCCTTCCTCTTCCGTAATAGATTAAAAACCCGTTGCCGGGCAGTTCCTCAAAGGATCAGAACCATGTGCCGCAGCCGGCACATTCTTCTCATCTTTCAAAGTCGAATATATGGAAATACAGGCCCGCCGCCGGAGCAGCGGGCCTGTTTCGGTCGCTTTTAGAAAAAGTTATTCGGTTGGAATAAGCTTATTCAGCGGTGCGGTAGGGATCGTCCTTGTAGTTGTCTACAGTGAAGTCCAGCCAAGCAGCGCCGTAGATAACCTTGCCGTCAACGGTTACGGATTCGTAGCCTTCAGCGCCCAGGTTGGTGCCGGTGGTGATTTCGCCGCCTTCAGCCAGGATCTTGGAAGCTTCGCACATAGCATAGCTGGTTGCGGAGGTATCCCAAGAGCTGAACATGTAAACAGCGCCGGATTCCAGGTAAGAACCTACAACGTCGGAAACGGAAGTGCCGATAACGGTAACTTCGCCAACCAGGCCAGCTTCTTCAACTGCCAAAGCAGCGCCGGCGGGGTCGATTACGGAGCAGCCGATGATACCCTTCAGGTTGGGGTAGGTCTTCAGAGCTTCCTTGGTCTTGTTGTAAGCGGTGTCATGGTCTTCGCCGGATTCGATGTAGTCGCAGGCCAGCTTCATGTTGGGGTAGTTGGCTTCCTGGTAAGCAACAGCAGCGTCAGCCCAGGCAACGTGGGTCTGAGCCTGAACGGAACCAACGATGATGGCGTATTCGCCTTCTTCGCCCATCTGTTCGGCCAGAATCTTCATGAAGTGTTCGCCGTAAGCGTCGTTTTCAAAAGCTTCTACGTCGTAGTCAACGTTTTCAGCACCGGGAGCTTCGTGGCTCAGCACGATGATGCCGGCGTCACGGGCTTCAGCCATGGCAACTTCCAGGGTTTCGGTGGAGTTGGGAACAACGTGGATTACGTTAGCGCCTTCGGTGATGGCATCCTGCAGGGTCTGCAGCTGCAGAGCAGCGTCAGCGGTAGAGGGGCCGTTCTGGTAGAAGGTGCCGCCGTTGGCGGAAACCCATTCCTGGCCGCCAACATCCATGCGGTCAAACCAAGCAACGCCAACCAGCTTGGGGATGGAAACGATGTTCAGTTCAACAGCTTCTTCTACGGGAGCTTCAGCTTCGGGAGCGTCGGCTTCGGGAGCTTCTTCTGCGGGAGCCTTTGCGCCACAGGCAGCCATGGACAGAACCATGATCAGAGCCAGCAGCATAGCAAGCAGTTTCTTCATTTTCTTTTCCTCCTAAAAATATCCTTGATTCGGATTCTCCGCAGCGTTGGGCCGCGGATTTTTCGGGCAGAGATTTTGCCAAAGGATTTCCTTTTGCAAAAAATCTTGCTGTCCTACATAATATCATAATCCCTCGTTTTCTCGCAATATTTTGCAGTAAATTAGCCTGTTTGCGGCACATTTTTTCCCTTTTTTACAGGAACTTTTCAAAAAACAGACATTCCTTGCACAAATTTGTGTATATTCTTTTCCCCTCTTCTTTAGCGGGCAAAAGCAAACGCAAAAACGCCCCCGCACCGTGGTGTGCGGAGGCGCCGGTTTTTGGTTTTTTACATCGAGTAGTTGTCAAAGTAACCCTGGATGAAGATGATGGGGGTGCCCTTGTCGCCGCTGCCGCTGGTCAGGTCGCACAGCGAGCCGATCAGGTCGGTGAGCTGGCGGGGAGTGGTGCCCTGGCTGGCCATGTTGCCCTTCAGGTCGCCGTCCTTGTTGCGGATGCTTTCGCGGATGGCGTCATCCAGTTCCTTGCCGCTGAGGCCTGCAAAGTCGTTGTCGGCCAGGTACTTGAGCTTCAGCTCGTTGGGGGTGCCGGCCAGGCCACTGGTGTAGGCGGGGGAAACAACGGGGTCGGCCAGTTCCCAGATCTTGCCCACGGGGTCCTTGAAGGCGCCGTCGCCATAAACCATCACTTCAATGGTCTTGCCGGTGGCTTGCTTCAGCAGTTCCTGCACGCGGCCAACAAAGGCGCCGCAGTCGCGGGGGAAGAGCTTTACGGTGTCTTCGGTGGCCTTGTTGCTGCCCAGCAGGCCATAGGCTTCGTTGTAGCCGTTGCCGTCAACCGAAGTGTTGAGAATATCGTTGAGGCAGAGCACCTTTTCGGCGCCGCCGGCCTGCAGCAGACGCTTGCTGCGAGCGCGGGTGTGGATGTCGCAGCACAGAATGTTCTTGGTGTAATCCAGGATGGTGGTGACCTTGTTGGAGAAGATAAATTCCACCTCGCAGCCACAGGAGCGGATCAGCTCGCCAAAGTATTCCACATAATCAACACCGGTGAAGGTGTGCTTTTCATAGCCAAACAGCTCGCGGTACTTCTTTTCATCCAGAACATCGGTATAGGGGTTGATGCCCTTCTGGTCCATCAGTTCGGGGTCAAACAGATGGTTGCCCACTTCGTCGGAGGGGTAGCTGAGCTGCAGATAGATCTTCTTTACGCCCTTGGCAATGCCGCGCAGGCAAATGGCAAAACGGTTGCGGCTGGTGATGGGGAAAACCATGCCAATGGTGTCGGTGCCAAATTTGCCGGCCACATCCTTGGCGATGGCATCCACGGTGGCGTAGTTGCCCTGGGCGCGAGCCACAACAGCCTCGGTCACTGCAACGATATCACGGTCGTGGAATTCCACCTTCTGTTCTTCACCCATAGCCAGGATGCTGTCGCAAACGATCTGGGCCAGGTCATCGCCCTGGCGGATGACGGGGCAACGAACACCGCGTACTACAGTACCAACAGTTCTCATATAAAACATCTCCTGTTAATAAGAATGGGTTCAACAAATTTGAAAAATGCAAGACACATTTTTACCCGTACTATTATACTGTCTGGGGCCCTTTATTGCAAGGTTTTTCGGCGATTTCGCCCGCCAAATGACGGCATAAATTTGCACAAAATTTCCAAGTCAGTTTCTTCCCCTTTTTGTACGGATTTTGGATGCCCCTCTTTGGGTTGAAAGAGGACCGCCATCCATTGTATAATGGTGGTGCGGGCGCAAGCCCAGCTTTCCCCCAAAGGAGACCGCCATGAAACTTATTTCCTGGAATGTCAACGGCTTCCGTGCCGTTTTGGGCAAGGGCTTCGGCGATTTTTTTGCCGGTGCCGATGCCGATATTATTTGCCTGCAGGAGACCAAAATGCAGCCCGGCCAGGCCGAATTTTCGCCCGAGGGCTACCACCAGTACTGGTACAGCGCCGAAAAGAAGGGTTACAGCGGCACCGCCCTGTTCACCAAAACCGAGCCCCTTGCCGTCAGCTACGGCATCGGGGTGGAGGAACACGACCACGAGGGCCGGGTCATCACCGCCGAGTATGAGGATTTTTACCTGGTGACCTGCTACACCCCCAACGCCCAGCGGGAGCTGACCCGCCTGGACTACCGCATGGAGTGGGAGGACGCCTTCCGGGCCTACCTGCAAGATCTGGACGCCAAAAAGCCGGTGCTGGTCTGCGGCGACCTGAATGTGGCCCACCAGCCCATCGACCTGAAAAACGACAAAACCAACCGGGGCAATGCCGGTTTTACCGATGAGGAACGGGCAAAGATGACCCTGCTGCTGCAAAGCGGCTTCACCGACAGCTTCCGCGCCCTTTACCCCGAACAGGAAACCTATTCCTGGTGGAGCTATATGTTCAAGGCAAGGGAAAAGAACGCCGGCTGGCGCATCGACTACTGGCTGGTTTCCGACCGGATGATGGACAAGGTAGAGGACAGCCGCATCCTGACCGAAGTGATGGGCAGCGACCACTGCCCGGTGGAACTGATTTTGAAATAAACGAGAAAACCACCGACTCAGCCGAGTTGGGGGTTTGTTTTGCTCTTGGGGAAATATTGCTTACTTGTTGGCTTCTTCTACTGCAACAGCGCAAGCTACGGTCATACCAACCATGGGGTTGTTGCCGGCGCCGATCAGGCCCATCATTTCTACATGAAATCCGCCTGTGGCGGCTTTCAGAAAAGAGCGGGAACGAGGATTCTCTTGATTCCATCAGCCTTTTAAGAGCATCCTTTTTTTCCAAGAGAAGCATGGACTTTGGCAGATTCTAATTGCTTGGGCACACCTTTTTTATTTGTTTGTACATCTATCATACATCATTCTTTGTTCACGATACAATTTTGCTGAACAACAAACATCTTTGTTCCAAAAGCACAACGAATCCAGCATCTCTATTCATCTCTGTTAAGTGCGGCGGCCGCCGCCCTCAAACATCTACAAAGCCAGCTCACACAAGGTAAAAACGCATTGTGTGAGCCTTTTCATAGCCGCCGATACGCTCATTCATCAGCGATTCAAATTCCTCCTCGGGGATAGGCGTGCCGAAGGAGGCGAGGACTTTCCCATCCGGATCCGCAGCGGTGGATTTCAGTGTCAGGGCGTTTGTCCACCCTCATTTACAGGCGTCTGAGTGCGGCCCTCCTGTTCCCGTACCAGAGGATCACAGCCAGATAGGCGGCCGCCGCAACCCCTCCGATGATGTAGGACACCGTCCACGGGAGATTGAAGCCGATTTTTGCGCTCATAATGTAACTAACGGTAGCAAAGGCATAAAATGTCCCGGGAATGAGGGGCATCCATACAAAACGCCGTTTTCCGTTTTTAAACATCCATACAGAAATTACAAGGAATGCGAATAAGGATAATGTCTGATTGGACCATGCGAAATATCGCCAAAGGATCTTGAAGCCGTCAGGCGAGAGCTTGGCGAATACCATAATGACCGCCACCAGAGTGAAAATCACGCCAGAGAGGGCGATACGCTTTTTCCCATTGCTCTGATCCAGATGGAGAGACTCCGCGATGGCCAGCCGCAGACCCCGCAGAGCGGTGTCGCCGGATGTAATGGGCAGGATAATAATACCCAACAGGGCAACAACGCCGCCTATATCTCCCAGAATATCCCGGCATACAATTCCCACGGTGGAGGAATACAGGTTAGCGTCCGCCGCCTGAAGGCCCAGATTGTAGACTCCCATCGCGGCGGCTGCCCAGACCATGGCGATGAAACCTTCCAGCACCATCATATTATAAAAGGTCATACGACCCTGCCGTTCGCTGCGCATAGTACGGGAGATGATCGCTGTCTGAGTAGAGTGAAAGCCGGACAGGATTCCGCAGGCCACGGTGATGAAGAAGGTGGGAAAAAACCGTTCCGCCGTAAAATAGTCGGCGTAGCTGAAGGCAGTCCGGGCGCCATCCTGCACTACAAAGGCCAGCGGCACATCCCAGACGCCCCAAAGCTCGGTCAGAGGATAGCCCTTGACGAATATGCCGATAAATATACCCACGGCGGAAAACAGGAGAACTGCTCCGAAGATGGGATAGATCCTGCCGATGATCTTGTCGATGGGAAATACTGTGGCTACAAGATAGTAAGCAAAGATCACACCATAGATGACCCAGGTGGAAACGCTGGTGGCCTTGCCGTCAAATCCGAATACCTGGGTGGCGGCGATGTCCCCGGGAGTGTAGATGAATACCGCACCCACCAGCAAAAGCAGCACACTGCAAAAGACCTGATAGACCGAGAAAACACCCCGGTTGCTGTACCGGCGCACGGTTTCAGACATCTGGCTGCCGCCGTCCCGCAGGCAGATCATGCCGGAGAAGTAGTCGTGCATGGCGCCGCCGATGATATTGCCGACAGGAATCGTGATAAAGGCCAGCGGCCCGAATAAGATGCCCTGGATCGGGCCAAAGATGGGGCCGGTGCCCGCAATGTTCAGCAGGTTGATGAGACTGTTTTTCCACCCCTTCATGGGGATGTAGTCTACGCCATCCTGTTTGGTGAAGGCCGGTGTTTTCCGGTCATCGGGACCGAACACTTTTTCGCAGAGCTTTCCATAAAGGGCCGCTCCAATAACAAGAATCAAAAGTCCTGAAAGAAAGGTTTTCATAAGAGCCCCCGTTTACATAAGAAATTTTAAATGATTGCCGTTGTGGTCATTGGTATACTCTATCCGTTTTGTTTTAGAACGCAGCAGTCGCAGCCTTATAGCCGGTTACCCCTGCTAGTTCTGTGTTTCCGGCAGAAGAATTCCGATTGGGCACAGAGTTGTAGCCAGAAGCATTTCCGCAGCTGTAATCAAAATAGTGACCACAAGACCTGACCAAATGTTTTCCAAGCGTTCGGTTGGTGGAACAGATACCCGTGCGTCCCTGATTTTCATTATAGCGACATCAAAGCGAACTGTGTCGTAAATCAGGAAAATGTGACGAGCCAGTGATTTTTCTTCTGAAAAGTCACTGGCTCGTCACATTTTGGACAAAAGCATTGAAAAGCCTTTTACCGATTTTATAATGAAAGCAGCAGAAAAGAAGGGTGGTTTGATTCTTGAAAGAAGATAGGACATTAAGTGGGTACGATTATTCGGTCGCTCTGATCACAGCGACTGACACAGAAACCTTCGGCGCTAAAGCACTTTATCCCAGCTGGAAGGAAGTGCAGTTTGATGGCGACCCCCAGACTTATTTTGTATCCTCATTTGAACGCGGGCATACCTGCTGTCCTGTTGTTTTGGCACAACAGAGCGAAATGGGAATGACTGCTGCGGCGGTACTCTCCATGAAGCTGTTCCAAAGGTTTCGCCCCCGTTATATAATCTCCGTCGGAATCGCCGCAGGGATTGCCTCGATCGGCGATGACGAACAGTTTTACGGCGATGTCGTGGTTGCCGATATGATCTGGAACTACGTCACAGGCAAATTCGTCGGCCCACAGGAAAGTGACATTCGCTTTGGCACCGTAGGGTTTATTCCCAGGCCGGCGGCGATCCGACTTGAACCCATGCTCAAAAAATATGTACAGTCAGCTGCGGAGTCTGCAGAAAACCAATGCCATGTCCGTATAGGTCCTATGGCTTGCGGCAGTATGGTGGTGGCAAATCAGGAAATTCTTGATAAGCAGGTTCATTCGCAGTTTCCGGATACGGTTGGCTTGGATATGGAATCTTATGCAGTCGCATATGCGGTGGAGCACGCTGTGCATCCACGACCTGCCGCATTGGTGATTAAGGGTGTCAGCGACTATGCCAACGGGGAAAAATCGGACGAATATCAAAAATTTGCCGCTTATACAAGTGCGCAGTTCGCCAAATTTCTTTATGAACGCTTCTTGCCGTTATGACCCTCGTAAGCCGCAATGAAGATCCCCAAACACTTTGCCAGGGGGTGGCATATGAAAAAACTATCAAACCGTAAATGCAGTGATCCTTTGCTCGTTGATTTGGAAGAATGCAGCGGACTTTCTCTGGAGGAACTGCAGTTTCTTGGAAAAGCCGGATTGCTGTGCACCCACCTGCGCCGGATTCCCACGGAACGGTACACTCTGGAAGAATGGCAAGCCGGTCTGGCCGTCCTCTACGATCGGAGAATCAGACTCTCCTCTCCGGAAGAACTGCGGCAATGGCTGGACAGACCATTTGAAACGATGAGCGGAAAGAAGGAACCGAATATGCATCAGAAAAAGGAACTTGAAAATCCGGAGACGACCAACGAACTGTATGAGAACGCGTTGGAAAGTGTTTCCGGCGGCATGGGACCAGCAGTTTCAGCCATGGACGAAACCATCGACCAATAACCCTGTCCGGGTAGGTATAATCATCAAAACTGCATATTAAAAAGGAGTAGTTATGAGAAAACAAGGACTGATCCTTACCGGTCTGCTGTTGCTCTGTCTGTGCGGCTGCTCCGCAAGGACAGAACGGGCTGTAACAACGATTGAGCAGCTCAACGACAAATCGTATACGATAGGGGTCGATGAGGGCTCCGCCGGTATGTTTGCCGTAGAGCAGTATCTTCCCGAAGCGGAGATAAGATTTTTCAGCAATCATGTCACCGGCTTTGCCGCCGTCCAGCAAGGGGAACTGGACGCCTATGCCTACGACCGCATCATGATAGATTTTGCTATCGCCGGTGGGGTGGATGGCGTCAGGCTGCTGGACGGAAGGCTTGGGGAGCCCATGGACATTGCCGTGGGCGTTTCGCCCAAAACAACGATCCCGGATTTGACCCGCAAGATCAACGAATTTTTGGCAGAGCTTCGGACAGACGGAACCCTTGATGAGATGTATAACCGTTGGGTAAGGTCCGCCGACAGCACCATGCCGGATATTCCGACAGCGGAAAATCCAAAGTATCATCTGAGAGTAGGAACCACCGGAGTGGTGCAGCCCTTCAGCTATTATGAAGGGACTGCCTTGACGGGTTACGATATTGAGCTGATCAACCGGTTTGCCCATTGGCTGAACGCTGATGTGGAGATCAGCGTATACGATTACGGCGGGATCATTGCGGCGGCGGAGAGCGGCGACATTGACTGCATTATGGCTAACCTCAACGCCACACCCGAGCGGCGGGAGAAGCTGGGCTTTTCTGATGGATACCTTCTTTCAGAAACAGTGATAATGGTGCGGAGCGGGCCGGAAGAAAATGGCCAGCGATATCAAACGGTGGAGGAGCTGGAAGTGCCCGGTACCCGCTTAGGTATCCTTACAGGATCGGTGTTTGACGCGCTGACTCAGGAAGCCTTCCCGGAAGGGGCGCTTTTATATTACAACAACATCCCGGACATGGCTTATTCGGTAACCAACGGCCAGCTGGACGCTTTTATGGTGGACGAGCCGGTGGCCCGCTACATGGAGCTGGAGTATCCTGCCGTGACCCATATCCCCCAGCTGATGAGCGAGACCGACTACGCCTTCGCTTTTCCCAAAAGCCCTGAAGGGGGAAGGCTTCGGGATGAGATGAATGAATTTCTGACAGGACTCCGGGCGGACGGTACACTGGCAGAACTCGACAGTCTCTGGTTCGGCCCAGAGGAAGAGAAAAAAGTGATCGATCTGTCCGGGCTTACCGGGGAAAACGGTACCCTCCATTTGGCGACCAACACGGAGAATCCCCCCTTTTCCTATCTGGCAAACGGGCAGATCGTAGGATATGAAATCGACATTGCGGCTCGTTTCTGCGCAGCCTACGGCTATGATCTGGAGATCCACAACATGGACTTTGCTGCAATCATTCCCGGTCTGGGGGAACGGTACAACATCGCCGCCTCCTGCATCGCTGTAACAGAGGAACGGGCCGAAAGCGTGTATTTTTCCGATCCGGACTATTCCGGAGGGACGGTAATGATGGTCAAGGGGATAGAGCCGGAAAAGGGCTTCTTTACCTCTCTGGCTGAGAGCTTTGAAAAAACCTTTGTCCGGGAAAGCCGCTGGAAACTCATCGTGGAGGGCGTCAAAACGACCGTTCTCATTTCTCTGTCGGCCACAATTTTAGGATCGGTTCTCGGCTTTGGGCTTTGTATGATGAAGCTCTCCGGTTCTTCTTTGGCAAAAGGGTTTGCCCAGACCTATATCCGCATCCTGCAGGGTACGCCTATGGTAGTGCTGCTGATGATCCTGTTTTATCTGGTATTTTCCGGCAGTGGGTTGGGCGGCGTCTGGGTCGCCGTCATCGGATTCGGGCTTAATCTGGCAGCCTATGTGTGCGAAATGATCCGCACTGGCATCCAGTCGGTGGATCGCGGCCAGACAGAGGCTGCGCTGGCATTGGGATTTACCCCATCCCGCGCCTTCTTCCAGATCGTCATGCCCCAGGCGGCGAGGCAGTTCCTGCCGGTCTTCAAGGGGGAATTTATCTCCCTGATCAAAATGACCTCTGTGGTGGGATACATAGCGGTTGAGGATCTGACCAAGATGAGCGATATCATCCGCAGCCGCACTTATGAGGCATTTTTCCCTCTTATCAGCACGGCAGTTATGTATTTTATCATTGCATGGGCGCTTACCTCTCTGCTGCGTCCCATTGAACGCAGGGTGACGCCTGACCGGAGGAACAGAACGGTGAAAGGGGTGAAGCTGCCGTGATTTCGATCCGACATCTGAGAAAAGAGTATCCCAATGTCACGCCGCTGAAGGATGTGAGCGCAGAGATCGGACAGGGGGAGGTCATCTCCATCATCGGCCCTTCCGGTACTGGGAAATCCACCCTGCTGCGATGCCTGAACCTGCTGGAAACGCCTACCTCGGGCGAGATCTTCATCGATGGGCAGGCAATCACCGATCCGAAATGCAAGGTGCATCTTCTGCGGCGCAAGATGGGTATGGTGTTCCAGTCCTTTAATCTCTTCAACCACATGAACATCATTGAAAATATTATGACAGGACCGGTTTCCCTTTTGGGCCATAGTCGGCAGGACGCCTGCGACAGGGGAATGGAGCTGTTGCAGATGGTGGGGCTGAGAGACAAGGCTCTGGCCTTCCCGGATGAACTTTCGGGTGGACAGAAGCAGAGGGCCGCAATCGCCCGCACCCTCGCCATGGATCCGGAGATCGTCCTTTTCGATGAACCGACCTCCGCCCTCGACCCGACTATGGTGGGAGAAGTTTTGTCGGTCATCCGCAATCTGGCCCGGCAAGGGCTGACCATGATGATCGTCACCCACGAAATGAAATTTGCCCGGGATGTTTCCACCCGTGTGTTTTATATGGATCAGGGCGAGATCTATGAAGACGGTACCCCAGAGCAGATTTTTGACAATCCCCGGCGGGAACGCACCCGGCAGTTTATCCAGCGCCTGAAAGTGTTTGAAACTGTCATTGATTCCCATGGATATGATTTTATCGGCATTAATAGCCAGATCGAGCAGTTTGGCCGCAAGCATGAAATGGGACAGAAGACGATCTGCCGGATGCAGAGCATCTTCGAGGAACTCTGCATTCAGGCTCTCTTGCCCCGGATGGAAAAGGAATTTCAGATCCATACGATGGTGGAATACAACGAGGAAAATAACGATACCCGTATATCCATCCGTTACACTGGCCCAGCCTTTGACCCGTTGGCAGAGGGGGATGATCTGTCCATTCTGCTGGTCAAGGGATTGTGCGAAGAGATCTCTTATGGAAAAGCCCATACACAGCCCTTTACAAACGAGTTGACCATGAAACTAAGGCTGGAGTGATCCCCTGTGACGTCGAAAAAACACCTGACCTTCTGCAGCAGCGCTGCCAAAGGACGGTACAAATCCTGCCTTTGCATCGATGGAATGAAGTAAAGCTTCCGGAGGCGTCAGACAAACCGTTTCCGCACCGGAACAAGGAGGAAAATTATGATAAAAACAACGGCAGGCTGCCCATCGGTTTTACTGACCAATGAAAGCATCAATACTGCTGTAGAGATCACAGAGCGTTTTTTAGCCGATTCCGGCGTAGACAGAAAGGATATTCTGCGCATTCGTCTGGCCGTTGAGGAGACCCTCCTTTTTTATCAGCAGACGCTGGGCCAAAACGGAGAAGGTATTCTGAAATGTCTGATACGGTTGGGGAGACCGCGGGTAGAGCTGTCTTTCCCAGGGCCCCGGCTTGACCCTCTTAAAATCAGCGAAGAGGGCGGTGAGGTTCTGCAGAGCATCCTCGCGGGAATGGGGATCGCCCCTGTATGGCAGTACAAAAATGGCGTAAATCTGGTCGTATTTACTCCCAAAAAGCGAAAGCCGCCCCAAATCCTGCTGTTGGCGATTTCGATAGGTCTGGCTATTGCGTGCGGTCTGCTGTGCCGGCTGCTTCCAGAAAGCTTACGCGCTTTTTTGACCGATGGACTGGTTGCGCCGCTGTTCCAAACATTTATGGGGCTGCTCACCGCGATCGCCGGCCCAATGATCTTTCTTTCGGTAGCTTGGGGCGTTTGCAGCATTGGAGACACCGCCACATTGAGCCGAATCGGGAAGCGGATGGTTCTGCGTTTCCTTATGATGTCCGTTCTGCTTACACTTCTGGCAGGCGCTGCTATGCTCTTGTTTTTCCCTCTGACAGCCAGTGGCGGCAGTTCCTTTAATCCGTCTGAGCTGCTGCGGATGGTTTTGGATATCGTCCCAGATAACCTAATTACCCCCTTTACCGAGGCGAATCCCCTGCAAATCATCTTTGTCGCCGTTTTGATCGGATTGGCGATGCTGGTGATGGGAAACAAAGCAGCTGTAGTTTCCACCTTTGTTGAGCAGTTGAATTCCGTTGCACAGCTCATCATGGAAGCAGTCAGCAACCTGATCCCATTTTTCGTTTTCTGCAGCATTTTCAGTATGATTCTGAGCGGAAGCCTTTCTGTTTTGCTGCAGTCCTACAAGCTGCTTCCTATCATGCTTTTGGGGCATTTGCTGGTTTCGGCTGTCTATGTAACCATGGTCTGCATCCGAAAGAAGGTACGTCTGCCAATCCTTTTGAAAAAAATACTCCCTACATTTTTGATTGGCCTGAGTACCGCCTCGTCCGCCGCCGCCTTTTCCACCAATGTGGAATGCTGCGAAAAGCGGCTCGGCATCAACCGGCAGGTTGTAAACTTCGGCGTACCGCTGGGCCAGGTGATTTTTATGCCGGGAGCAGCTGTGATCTTCCTGTCCGCCGGGCTGTGCATGGCGGAAATCTATGAAGTGGCGATCTCTCCCGCATGGTTGATCAGCGCCCTGTTAATCACGGTGGTTCTTGCGGTAGCGGCGCCTCCGGTTCCCGGCGGTGGACTGACCTGCTATACCATGCTGTTCCTTCAGCTGGACATCCCGATCGAGGCTGTTGCCATCACCGTTGCGTTGAACGTCATTTTGGAGTTCTTCGGTACTGCTGTCAACCTTCTTTGTCTTCAGATGGAGCTGGTAGAACTGTCCGGTTCTTTGGAACGGTTGGATTTGGATATTTTGCGGAGCAGATAGCGCCTGCATATATAAAACTATATCCGTTTGGGAGGCGTGTTTGTCTCTCGAAAAGTTTAGCAAAAGGGTCCCGGAAGGCTGCGCAGAGGAGCCATCCCGAATGCGAAAGAGAGGGGGCCAATGCGTTACTTCTATTTTGATATGTACAGGAGGCGAGTCATGGAAAAAATGGTTGTTCACGCGAAGGCAGAGGAATTGGAGTCTGTCAATGCTTTTATCCAAAAACATCTGGAGCAGAGCGGCTGTCCTGTAAAAGTCCAAATGCAGGTTGCCCTGGCTGTGGAGGAGATTTTTGTCAACATTTCCAGCTATGCCTATCATCCCAAAACAGGGGAAGCTGAGATCTGCGTGGATGTGGATGGCGACCCCTCTACTGTCACGATCCGATTTATGGATCAGGGATACCCTTTTAATCCTCTGGAAAAGCCGGATACAGATACAACCCTTTCAGCCGAAAAACGCGGAGTTGGGGGATTGGGTATCCTGCTCGTAAAAAAGACGATGGATCATGTGGCTTATACCTATGAAGACGGCAGAAATATTCTTACCATAACAAAAGAGATCAACTAAAAGAAATGGAGGGGATCTATGTGAGTACATCTGCAATCTGCCCCATTGATGGCAGCCGGGGGGCTACATCGGCTGCTCTGCGGGAAGCAGACCGGTTTGCAAAAGAAACCGGTTTGACAGGCAAACAGGCCTTACACCTGCGTCTCCTGACCGAAGAACTGCTGGGCGTACTCAATGGAGTGACGGAGGTGAAGGACGGCTCTTTTGTCATTGAACAGGAGAATGAGGAATATCGGCTTCAGCTTTCAGCCAGAACCTTCCCTGTGGGTGAAACGGCGCAGCAACGACTGCTGGGCGCATCCTCCAGCGGCGAAAACGCGTTCTACCAGGGCGTTGTCGGCAAACTGCGCATGGTGGCCGACTGGTACAGCAAGGGCACCCGGCAGGCGGATCAGGATGTTTACGTTGGGGCCGGATTTGCAAGCCATATCCCGGAGGAGTGGTCGCTGGTCAGGATGCGCAACCGTCTTGCACGGGAAAAGAAGGCCGCCCAATGGGATGAACTGGAAGCGTCTATCCTGCTGCGCCTGGCGGATGACGTCCGCATAGGTCTGCGCAGCGAGAGGATAGCTATTACCGTCTTTAAAACATTCAAAGCCAAGGCACCTGAAAACAATTAAAAATAAAAAATGGAGGATACTGACATGACGATCACGAAAAACAAGGAAGGCACCCGCATGACTCTGGCTCTGGAAGGACGTCTCGATACCACGACAGCTCCTCAGTTGGAGGCGGAAGTAAAGACTTCGCTGTATGATGTGACTGAACTGGTTTTGGATCTGGAGATGCTGGAGTACATCTCCTCTGCGGGATTGCGGGTTATTCTGGCAGCGCAGAAACAAATGAACAAGCAAAACAGTCCAATGGTTGTGATGAATGCCAACGAGACCGTTATGGAAGTTTTTGAGCTCACCGGCTTTACCGACATTCTGACCATCCAATAAACGACGATGTTTTGGTTTCAGAACAGGATGGTGATGCTATGAATGAATTGGATTACTCCGCAGCCTTTGCGGAGAATGAGAAAGAAGCCAATCTTTATGCCGCCCGGTGCATGAGAGTCCTTGCGGCGGTGATTGCTGTCATCTGGATACTGAATATTTTAGGGCTCTTTATTGTCCCGGATGTCATTATGGCAATCGCAGGGGCCGGCGGGATTCTGCTGTTCCTTCTCCCCACGATCCTGTTGAGGAAGATGGACAGAGATTCCCCACGGATGAAGTTTTACATATTGCTCTGCTGTATCCTTGGCATCACCCTTTTGTCAGCGGCGCTTCCCAAACATGCCATCCTCGCCTGGCCTGCCCCCATACTCCTCGGCTCCCATTACTATTCCAAGCGGTTTTCCCGCGGGCTGCTGGTTGTTTCAGTCATCTGCATGGCCATTTCCCTGCTCATCGGCGTCTGTTGGGGGGAATGGGACAGCAACCTGCTTTACGCCGTTGATACCAGCGGTCCCCGGGTGGTCAATTTCAACACCATCCGCCGGGTGGTTCTGTATTACATCCTGCCAAGAAGCCTGATCCTGTACGGCCTGACGACGGTCTGCACGACCCTGGCGGATCGCACCCGGAGGCTGCTGGAACGACAGGTCAGGGACAGTATGGACAAACAGCAGATCGCTTCGGAGCTGGCTGTGGCAACGCATATCCAGACCTCAATGCTTCCCTGCATCTTTCCCGCTTTCCCCGAACGCGAGGAGTTTGACATCTTCGCAACCATGGAGCCGGCAAAAGAAGTGGGGGGCGACTTCTACGATTTCTTTCTGGTGGACGACGATCATCTGGCAGTGGTCATCGCGGATGTTTCCGGCAAGGGCGTCCCGGCGGCGCTGTTCATGGTCATTGCCAAAACATTGATTAAAGATCACACACAGACGGGAGCTGCGCCGGACGCCGTTTTCGCCAAGGTAAACCAGCTGCTGTGCGAATCCAATGACGAAGGGCTATTCGTTACCGTGTGGATGGGAGTTCTGGAGCTGTCCACAGGGCATCTGAGTTATGTGAATGCCGGACACAATCCCCCCTTGCTCCGGCAAGCGGGCGGGGAATTTGTGTTTCTTCGCGGCCGTTCCGGATTTGTGCTGGCCGGTATGGAGGGAACCCGCTACCGAATGGGAACGCTGAAGCTGTCCGCCGGTGACACTCTCTACCTTTATACCGATGGTGTTACTGAGGCCACCGACACCGGTTTGGAGCTTTACGGGGAGGAGCGCCTGTCAGCTGTTTTGAACGCTCATGGCGACCATGACCCGGAACCGCTTTTGTCAGCCGTGAAAGCCGATGTGGATACGTTTGTTGGGGCGGCTCCTCAGTTTGATGATATCACCATGCTGGGATTGCGTTATTATGGGCGGCGGATCCTTCAGTAAAATGCTCCGTTATATCCAAATATCAGGCCGGCTGCTGCACCGACGTCTGCTTTGCCGCAGTACAACCGGTGCGGTAAGCCGGCTTTTGACGAGCCATTTTGATTTGTCAAAACTTTTTACCTGTTTTGGGAAACATGGCAAGCGGAGTTTTTTTCGAAGGATATTTTGTGGTATGATAAAGCCAAAGGAAAGGAAGATAGATATGTATCGGATCCTGCTAGTAGACGATGACCCTCATATTATAAAAACCAACTCTGTTTTTTTGAAAAGGCAGGGTTATCAGGTCATTTCAGCCGAAAATGGCGCCGATGCCCTAAAGATTTCATCCTCCGCAGCATTGGACGCTATCGTTTTGGATGTAGATATGCCCGGTGCGGACGGCATCGCGGTTTGCCGGAAGATACGGGAGATAAGCAGCGTCCCCATAATCTTTTTGTCGGCTTACGCACGGACGGATGACCGTATACGGGGATTGATGGCAGGCGGCGACGACTATCTTGGAAAGCCGTATTCGCTGACGGAATTGGAGCTTAGGATACGTTTGCGGATCCAGCGCAGATTGAATCAGGAGATCCGCGAGGTGCTGCGTTTCGGACTGCTGGAGATCGACCTTGGACTGCAAGAGGTGCGCTATCAGAACAATACGATCCCGTTCTCCACCTTGGAATTCAATCTTCTGGCCTTTCTGGCGCAAAATCCGGGACAGGTATTCTCCTATGAGCAGCTCTATGACCGGGTGTGGAAATCCCCCGTGAATAAAGGGATCCATAATATACAGGTTTGTATGGCGCGAGTTCGGCAGAAGCTGGATCAGCTTTGTCCCGATATCCATTACATCGAAACGGTGCGGAGAAAAGGCTACCGCTTTGTGGGTGAGGATTGAGCCTCTGAAAAAAGAAAAGGCATGCCCTTACCGGACGTGCCCGTTGTGATTTAACCGCGCCGCAACAACCTGAATACCCATTTCAGAACCTTGCTCCGCAGCGTTGCGCTGCATACCATACCGGCCGAACCGGCACAGACGGTAACGCCCGCAGCAGCGACAGCTGCCTGCACGGCCTTTGGCAGGACTGAGGTGCTTTGTTCTTTGGCTTCCGTGTCTGCAGGAGCCGAAGCAGCGTCCGTCAGCTCACCGTCGGACTTGCAAGGCGCCTGTTCATCCTTTGGCCTTTCGGGCAGGAAGCCTTCCGAGGTGGGATGGCCATTCTGCATTTGCGGCCGTTCTTCCCCCTTCATACGGGAAGCTTCTTCACTTTCGTTTCTAATCAGGTCGGGTCCCGTATTTCTGTCCGGCATGTCGATGGCTGTGCCGCCGCCGCGGTTTCCGCTCAGATCACCGTCGCTGCTGTTGTCGTCATCATCGCTGCTGCCGGAATCTTTACCCGGCCTTTTCCCGCTGCCAGAGTTTCCGCTGTCCTGCGGTTCCGGCAGTATTACCGCTTCGGACGATCCTGAATTGGGGCCGCCTTCCACAACGATGCGGTAAAGCCGTGACCGGTCGTCATTTGCAAAGAAATAGGCGTATCCTTCGCCTCTTTTGCATCCCGCCGCGCTCCCTTCGGCTTCCGACCAGCTTTCCCCATCATCTTCGGATACTTCAAGGATGATGGATTCATAACCGGCAGGCGCGGTAAAGCGGATATCCCCGAACCAGTTGCCCGCGCCGGTCTGCTCAAAGGCGGCCTTTGTGATCTCCACCGGGCTGCGCTGGCGGAAAAGCACCTGCAACTCCGGGATAAACCGGCTCTCCACCGGCTGATCGTTTTCATCATACAGCGTCCCTGTCAGCACACAGTCCTGCCGTGCCGCAAGGGATTCCGCCTGGGAGGAAGTATCCCAGACCACTTTCAGTTCCTGCGGAAATTCTTCCCTCACTCCATCTACTCCGCAATAAACCGACAGAACGGGCTGGTGCTCTGCGGCAAGCTCGTCCGACCACGGAGTGTCGTCATAGACACGCAGCGGTTTGGGAGAGGAGGACAGCTCCAACGCTTCAAATCCCTTTATTCCTACTGCGACCGGTTCGGGATAATCCCGTTCGTTGGCGTTGCTCCATGTATAGCTTGCGTCCTCGCACAGCATGACCGCCGTGCCGGAGGTTTTGACATATACCTGATGAAGTTCCAGCGTTCCGCAGCCTTCCACCCGGAATAGGCCGTCCGGGTGTTCGCCCTCAACACAGAGCTGCGCGCTGCCCGCGTCCCATTCCTGCAAAAGTAGCGAGCCGCCGTCTTTGATTATAATTTGAAACCCGTTTGTATAGATGGTGACCGGTTGCGAGATGCCCGGAAATCCCAGCATCCCCGCAATGTCCTCCGGGGTAAAGGAGGACATCTGTGGGTTCAAAGTGATCAGTCCCCGGGCATCCTCAATGACCCAGTTTTGCGTCAGTGTGATCTCTACCGGCGCGTCAGGCTGGTGATCGGCGGACAGAACATCCAGCGGAGCATATCCGGAGGGAGCCGGTTCTTCCGACGGCTCTGTATCCTGTTCGGACGGATATGTTTCATCCTGACGGATAACATTCCCCAAGGCCTGAGAAGTGCCGATGGTCAGCCCGTCGCTGGCCTGCGCACAGACCGGAAGCTGGCAAAACAGCAGCAAAACCGCAATGATAAGTGCGGCCACAGAGCGGTATTGCATCAAAAACATCCTTTCTGATAAAATGGCACCCCAATGGGAGGTGATTTCTTGAAAAAGCAGATTTTAAAGGGCGGCAGCCTCATCCTCGCGCTGGTGCTGCTCTGCGGCGCAGCCTTTGCGTGGCTGTATGCCGTGGATAACAAATATGCCGCCGCGCTGCCTGCGGGGGAAGGGCGAAGCCGGCTGGAAGCCGTCCAGACCGGTTCCCCGCGTTTTCTGGTGGACGGCTGGGAGTATTATCCCGGCCAACTGCTTGCCCCGGAGGAATTCACTACTGGCAAGGCTCCGCGGGAGCACATCTACGCCGGTCAGTATCCCAATTTCTCCGACGCGCTGGGCACTCCCTATGGGGTGGCAACCTACCGCATGGTACTGACAAACCCCGGCGAAGCGGTGCGGCTATCTCTTTTCCTGCCGGAGATCCCCTCCGCCAGCCGGGTGTATATCGGCGGGGAGCTCATGGGAGAAACCGGCTCGGTGGAGCCTTACCTTGCCCATATCCGGGATACCGTTTACACCTTTGAGGCGGACGGAGACACCGAGATCATCATACAGGCCGCCAACCATGACCACTATTACGGCGGGCTCTATTACCCGCCCGCGGTGGGAACCCCCGACGCCATTGCGCGCATGATCGCGCTGCGGATGGCGGTTTACGGCGTCCTCTGCTTTGGTGCGGCAGCGGTAGCCCTTTCCAATCTGGCACTTTGGCTGTTTGGGCGTCCTCACAGGGACAAAACCGCCCTTTGGTTCGGCGTCCTCTGCGCCGCCTTTGCCGTCCGGGTCAGCTATCCGTTCTGGCGGATGCTGGGCGTACCCTCTGTGCGGCTGCTCTACGCGCTGGAGGATATGGCCGCAGGCGTGATCCTGCTCTGCGCCGCATGGATCGCGGCGTCGCTTTCCGGCAGGGCGAAAGGCGCTCTTTTTCAAAAAGCGGTACTGCCCGCCTGCGTCTTTTTCGCGGCGGCGACCGCGTTGTTTCCGCTCTTTATTTTACCACACGCACCCCTGCTAATCAATGGATACGGCGTGGCAACCACGCTTTTTAAGCTGTTCTATTCCTTCTGGCTGGTTGGCGTTTCCTTTAGCGGCCTGCTGAACGGAGCGCGGTTCCAGCGCCTGCAGTTGGCGGGGGCCGTCCTCTTCGGCGTCTCCCAGCTCTGGGCGGTGCTGTCCATCAACCGCTTTGAACCTGTCTGCGGGGCATGGCCGGAGGAATA
This sequence comes from Oscillospiraceae bacterium, assembly GCA_017847995.1. Classification (GTDB taxonomy): domain Bacteria; phylum Bacillota; class Clostridia; order Oscillospirales; family Ruminococcaceae; genus Heteroruminococcus. The sequence continues at coordinate 3,265 of JAGAPB010000024.1, read as the reverse complement.
CGGCGCGTTTTTGCTGGTCGTCATTTTCTCCGCGCTGATGGTCTGTCGGGGCAGAGAAATGGCTGCGGAAAACCTGAGGCTGACCGAACATCTGCAGGAGGAGGTGGACAAAAAAACACAGTATCTGGAAACCCTGTTGTCTGAAAGAAAAGAACTTCTGGCAAATCTTATCCATGATTTAAAAAATCCCCTTACCGCTGTACGCAGTTACACAGAACTGGTGAGAGGCGGCGGAGTGGCTCTGGACGGGGAAACCACAGGATATCTGGACGCCCTGTCAGAACGGGTTGTTACAATGGAGGATCGTTTTGGTTTGCTTCAGGGATTTTCCCGTGGAGAGCGAGGCGTTTTCCAATATGAATCCATCTGCTTAAATGACCTTCTGCACCGATTTTATGAGGATAACCGACCGGATGTAGAACTGTATGGACAATCATTCGAACTCCATCTGCCGAAAGAAAACCTGTCAGTTTCAGGAAATACAGATCGACTTTGTTCCGCTTTGGAAAACCTCTGTTACAATGCGCTTTCTTTTACGCCGGAGGATGGAATAATCACTCTTTCGTTACGGGAGGAAAAGGGGAAAGCTGTAATCTCTGTCGCAGATACTGGTGTGGGAATCGCTCCGGAGGATCTACCCTATGTTTTTGACCGGGGATTTACCACTCGTCCTGACGGAAGCGGAGATGGTCTGGGGCTGTTTCTGGTTCGAACTATCACGCTGGAACATGGCGGTACTGTGGAAGTGGACTCCCAAAAAGGAAAAGGCAGTGTTTTTATCATGCGGATTCCGAAGCTTTGATTTTTACAGGTCTCCCGCGGAAATAATCTTCTCTTGCTTATATTGGGCAATTAAAGAGTTATGTAAAAGGGTTCGTTGTGGATAAAATGTGAGCACCGAAAAACGCCATGTATAACCCGACAGTCTAAGTCTAAGAAGGTTGGCGGTACATACAATAAGTACACGCAAGCGTGACTCTTAGCAGAAGTATTTTTGAGCAGTGATTGCCGAACTTCCAAAACAATCGCTTCCAATGCTTCGTATAGGAAACTCTCATACCCACGCATCTATTTACCACTTTCGTGTTTTTGTTGATTTTGGTAAACAGACGTGGTGCAATACCTCGTAAGAGGTGATGTACCGTGAAATTGATTACCCGAACTCAATATTTGGAAAAACTTATCAATGTAGTCGGAACTCCGGACATTAAGGTTATCTCAGGTGTCCGACGCAGCGGAAAATCCAAGCTACTTGAAGCATTTAAAAGCTATATTGAGCAGAACATATCTGATTGCAATATTATTCAAATAAACTTCAATCTGCCGGAGTTTGACCATCTGCTTGAGTACAGGCCTTTGTATGATTATATCAATGCGCGATACACGGAGGGAAAAGACAATTTTGTTCTGATCGATGAAGTCCAGATGTGCACCGGTTTTGAAAGGGCAATAAACGGATTGCACGCATCTGAAAAAATTGATATTTATATCACCGGTTCGAATGCTTTCCTGTTGAGTTCTGATTTGGCGACGTTATTTACCGGGAGAACATTTGAAATCAAAGTGTTTCCGTTTTCATTTCGAGAATATACGCAATACTTTGACTGTGAAGAAAGGTATACCGCCCTGGATCGATATATACTTGAAGGCGGTATGGCAGGTTCTTATCTCTACCGGGATCAGGAAGCAAAGTATGATTATATTGCCGATGTTTTCAATACGCTGATTGTCCGTGATATCCGAAGGAAATACAAAATCCGCAATATGCAGTTGATGGACAGGCTTGTGGATTATCTGATGGACAATATTTCCAACCTGACGTCTGCAAGAAATATCACAAATGCTTTTAGTGGATTGAAGGAAAGGGTCAATCATGTTACTATCAGCGCATATATTCAGTATCTGTGCAACGCTTTTGCCTTTTATAAGATTCGCAGATATGACATCAAGGGGAAAAAGTATCTTTCCAGTAATGATAAATATTATCTAAGCGACCATACATTCCGTTATGCCAAGCTTGGCACGAAGAACATGGATTACGGCAGAGTCCTTGAAAATGTGGTTGCTGTAGAACTACTGCGCAGAGGGTACGAAGTCTATGCCGGAGTACTCTACAAGAAAGAAATCGACTTTGTTGCGATTAAGCGTAATGAGAAGATTTATATACAGGTTTCGGATCATATCAGCGATGAAAAAACCTTTGAACGCGAGGTTTCCCCATTGCTTTTGATCAAGGACGCTTACCCAAAAATGGTAATTGCCCGCACAAGGCATGACAGATGCCAGTATGAAGGAGTGCAAATTGTAGATATTGCAGACTGGCTCCTCGATTTTGAAACGTGATATTTTGTCATTGTTTAAGCGCGCCTTATTTCAGATAGAAGACGAATAGTAAAGCGAAAGGCCAGAGAGGCAAGCTCCTCTCTGGCCCATTGCTTTTTATCCGGGTTTAATTATCTGAAAAATTTGTATCCCTTCCCCCCACTTTGAAAATTTTGTTATCCGGAGGCTTCAAAAACACCTCTTCTCAGGGCTGGTTCTATGAAGGGATTTTTTGAGTTTTACTCACGTATGAAAATTTTCTTTTAACTTTTTAATCCATACCCTGACAAATGCCCCTTCCCACACCTTGTTATATGAAGGTGATTCCACCTTCTGAAATCATTCTCAGCTTCTTCAAAAACCATTGCTCCCATCATTCCAATGGGCCCAAACAAAAAAGTTGGACACATCACTGGCGTTTTACGCAAAATGATGTGTCCAACTCTATTTCAGAACTTATTCAGCCTTGCCACCTTAAAAATGGCTTAAACAAAGGCTTACTTGTTAGCTTCTTCAACTGCAACAGCGCAAGCTACAGTCATACCAACCATGGGGTTGTTGCCGGCGCCGATCAGGCCCATCATTTCTACGTGGGCGGGAACAGAGGAAGAACCGGCAAACTGGGCGTCGCCATGCATACGACCCATGGTGTCGGTCATGCCGTAGGAGGCAGGGCCAGCAGCCACGTTGTCGGGATGCAGGGTACGGCCGGTGCCGCCGCCGGAAGCTACCGAGAAGTACTTAACGCCGTTCTCGAAGCACCACTTCTTGTAAGTGCCGGCTACGGGATGCTGGAAGCGGGTGGGGTTGGTGGAGTTACCGGTGATGGAAACGCCCACGCCTTCGTGCCACATGATGGCAACGCCTTCACGCACGTCGTCAGCGCCGTAGCAGTTGACCTTGGCGCGTTCGCCATCGGAATAAGCGGTCTTCTTCACGATGG